>CAZUSB010000009.1:20874-22885 GCA_964622895.1 uncultured Candidatus Saccharibacteria bacterium
ACGAAAAGTGTTTTTGGGCGCCAAACTCGCTACGACCTCAGAGACGGCTTTCCAGCCATTACCACAAAAAAGTTATATTGGAACAGTGTCGTACACGAACTCCTCTGGTTTTTACAGGGAACCGGCAATATTGAATATCTGGCACAAAATAACGTTCACATCTGGGATGAGTGGCCGTACAAAAATTACTTAATCAAAACCAATAAACCGATACCCGAAGTCAACAGCCCCGACTGGAAAAATGGCATGAAAGATTTCATCGCCAAGATTGCTTCCGATCATGATTTTGCCATGAAATGGGGCGACCTTGGGCCCGTTTACGGCGTTCAGTGGCGAAAATGGCCTGGTAGCGATGGCAAGCCTATTGATCAGATCGCACTAGCAATAGAGACCGTTAAAAAGAACCCAGATTCTCGCCGAAATATCGTCACAGCATGGAACCCGGCCGAAATTGACGCCATCGCCACAGCTGGTGGATTACCACCATGCCATACACTGTTCCAGTTAAATGTCAGAGGGGATTACTTAGACCTACACCTTTATCAGCGATCCGCCGACACCTTTTTGGGCGTGCCGTTCAATATTGCCTCTTATGCGCTTTTGTTATCAATGATAGCCCAGGTCACAGGAAAACTCCCAGGCGAGCTAGTACACACTCTCGGGGATGCCCATATTTATCTCAACCATTTTAATCAGGTAGACGAGCAACTATCCCGACAGCCAATGCCGTTACCGACACTCAAGCTCAACAAAAGAATCAAAAATATAGACAGTTTTAAGTTCAAAGACATTGAACTACTAGACTACCAATCGCACGCCCCAATCAAAGCGGCCATTTCTGTTTAGCCTCGGCGGTACTCTACGAAATCAAAGGAATATTTGTTTTTTTCGTCTGCCGGATGATGAACTCGCGATACCTCTAGCCAGGTGTCACTAGGGACTGGAAAGTACGTATCTACATCAGAAAAAGTATGGTGCACTTCGGTCGCATAAATTGTACTTACCTGAGGTAAGGCTTCTTCAAACACACCCTGACCACCAATTATAAAAATGTCGTCTTGCTCTATATTGATAGCTTCCTCTAGTGATTTAGCGTAAAAAACACCATCAATAGCGATCGGACTTCTTGATAGCACAATATTCTGTCGATTTGGCAACGGTCGTGAGCCAATAGACTCAAAGGTTTTTCGCCCCATAATTACCGATCCACCATCCGTCAACTGCTTAAAATGAGCCAAATCCGCCGGCAAAGATCGCCCCCAAGGCAGATCACCATGAGCGCCAATACCACGATTTTCATCATACGCCACTACAATCGCTATCTTCATAATAGTATTGTAACATGCTAAAATTAGTCTAATGAACAAGGGCAAATATATCGTTATTGAGGGAAATGACGGAACAGGCAAGTCCACTCAAGTTGAGTTACTGGCAGACTATTTGCGCTCAAAAGGGCAGGTAGTGCAAATCATTGAAGAGCCAGGTAGTGAAAACCCTGAAAATACCACTCCTGTTGCCAATGAATTGCGTAACGCTATCAAAAACGCCAACTTACAGCGCTCACCATTGATAAATGTCTTACTTTTCAGCGCCGCTAGGCGAGACCTATGGCAACAAAAAATCGCCCCAGCACTCAAACGGGGCGAAACAGTTTTAGCAGCTCGTAATTATTTTTCAACCCTCGCGTATCAGGGGCAAGGGGAGGGCATAGATAGCGACGAGATCTTGCGCTTAACAAAACTCTTTACTGCAGATCGCTACATGCAACCAGACCTTGCCATAGTACTACTCGCCAGCAATAAAGAGCGCCAAAAACGCATATCAAAACGTGGCGAGCTACAAAACCCCGACACTTTTGAGTCCCGAGGCAAAACCTTTCAAGACACTGTCAATGACGCTTATATCAAATTAGCAAAAAAGTATAACTTATTGACAATTGACGCTGGACAAGACATCAAATCAATTCAGATACAACTACAAAACATCCTTAACACGCTTTAGCTACAAATCA
>CAZUSB010000010.1:0-3299 GCA_964622895.1 uncultured Candidatus Saccharibacteria bacterium
AGCATTTAATATATAAACAAAGACCCCTCAATGATGAAGGGTCTTTTGCGTTCCAGATCGAGAAAGGTAGATTATTTTTTCTCTACGGGTGTGCTTTTTGCTGCAGTTGTGTTATCGTCAACGACAATACCAACACCACCACCAACTCCAGCAACAACGTTAAAGACTAGGCCTAGTAGCCATCCATATACCCATCCAAGTGCATAAGCAATGATAGGGTAGACGATAATACCGGCAAGCAAGATGCCTAGAGATACAACGATGTCTCCCATTACGCCGTATTCGTTGTTTGCTACGATACTGATAATTGCGACTATTGCGCTAAACGCACCAGCTACAACGCCCAAAATACCGTTAAAAGCTCCGACCATCTTTCCGACGGTGACTGCTTCAATTTTTTTGACTGTTAGTTCTTTCGTTGCCATTTTTAACTCCTTATCTATTAAGTGACAATACTACTATTATAGCAGATTATAGCGGTATTGTCTAGCTGTGATTATTTTGTCCCTTTTCTTGCGGGTGTTTTTGTTTTGCTTTTCGTCTTTGCTTTGTCGGTTGCGGTAACTTCTTCAAAAATTATGTTGTCGTCTTTTACGCCGACCTCAACAATCGAGCCTTCTTTGACTTCGCCATTTAGCATTGCTTTGGCTAGTTTGTTTTCTAACTCGTAGCGAATTTCACGTTTTAGCTCTCGTGCGCCATATTCAGGTTTATAACCATGTCGGGCAAACCATTTGATTGCTTCATCAGAAAATACTAAATCAACATTTTGACCTAGTGCCATTTGGCGAACTGAGGCTAGCTGTAGTCGGACGATATTTTCAAGCTCTTCGTTGTCAAGCGGACGAAATACAATCACTTCATCCCAGCGATTAATAAACTCAGGCCTAAAGTGAGCCCTAAGTGGTGGGTCAACAATAGCTCGAAGTTCTTTACTGTCGGCTTTTGGATTTTCCTCAAGTGCCTTTGTGATATCGTGCGCACCAAGGTTTGAGGTAGCGATAATAATGGTATTTGAAAAATCTACCACTCTACCTTTTCCATCAGTCAAGCGTCCATCGTCTAGGATTTGTAGCAAAATATTTTGAACATCAGGATGGGCTTTTTCTAACTCGTCAAATAATATAACTGAGTATGGTCGACGTCGTACTTGCTCTGTCAATTGTCCGCCTTCATCATACCCGACATATCCGGGAGGGGAGCCAATCAAGCGAGCAACAGAGTGCTTTTCCATGTATTCGCTCATATCCATGCGCACCATCGCGTCTTCGCTACCAAAGACAGACCATGCTAAACCTTTTGCCAGCTCGGTTTTACCTACACCAGTTGGTCCCATAAATATAAATGAGGCAATCGGTCGGTCTTTGCGACTTAGTCCGGCGCGAGAAACTCGTACCGCGTCAGATACTGCCTCAACAGCATATTCTTGTCCGATAACTCGTTCGTGGATTTCTTTTTCCATTTCTAAGAGTTTGGTTTTTTCTTCTTGGGTGAGCGTTTGTACTGGTATACCTGTTAGGGTGCTGACGACTGATGCAATATCTTCGCCATTTACTTCATTTGTAGAAATACTTCTTTCTTTTCGCCATTTTTCATCAAGTTCTTTACGATCAGCTTTTAGTTTTTCTAATTCAGTTTTGAGCTTTTTAGCTTCGTCGTATTCTTTGCGGTTATGCGCAGAATCATATTCACGTTGCTTTCGCTCAATTTCTTCGTCGGCTTCGGAAAGTTCTTGAGAGTAGGTGTCGCTTTTGACGCGAGCTCTAGCTGACGCTTGGTCCAGTAGGTCAATCGCTTTGTCTGGTAGGAATCTGTTAGTGATATAACGGCTAGAAAGCTCTACCGAAGAAACGATTGCATCGTCGGTGATAGAAATACGGTGGTGAGCTTCGTATTTGTCCCGTAATCCACGAAGAATCTCAATCGCTTGTGCTTCGGTTGGTTCTTTGACAAAAACTGGCTGGAAGCGTCGTTCTAGCGCTGAGTCTTTTTCAATGTATTTTTGGTATTCTTTTAGGGTCGTAGCACCGACAAGATTCAGGTCGCCTCGGGCAAGAGCTGGCTTGATGGCATTGCTGACATCCATCGTACTGTCTTCGCCGCCACCACCACCGGCTCCAACTGCGGTATGTAGTTCGTCTAGGAAGATCACTAGTTCTGATTTGTGTTCTTGGATTTCGTCTAGAACTGACTTTAGGCGCTCTTCAAACTCTCCTTTGTATTTTGCACCAGCCACAAGTGAGACAAGGTTTAGCTCAACGACACGTTTATCGCGTAAAATATCGGGTACTTTGTTTGCGATAATGCGTTGAGCAAGACCTTCGGCAATGGCAGTTTTTCCAACGCCAGGCTCACCGATGAGAGCCGGGTTATTTTTGGTGCGCCGTGCTAGGATCTCTATAACTGTTTGGATCTCAGACTGGCGACCGATAACTGGGTCTAATTTACCAGCACTGGCCATGGCGGTTAAATCACGGGAGTATTTATCTAGTGTAGGCGTATTTGATTCTTTTTCTATATCACCACTTTGGGCGCCTTTGCCGACAGCCTTTAGGGTTTGTTGTCTCAGGGTCTCTGGTTTTAGGCCATATTTTCTTAAGACATCACCAGCCATACCGTCAGTCTCTTCTGAAAGACCGATCAAAAGGTGTTCAGGTCCAATATAACTGTGTCCCATAGTATTTGAGACGTTTAACGCCAACTCAAGTGCGCTTTTGACGCGTGGTGTGATAGTCATTTGATCTGCACTGACTGCTCCGGTGCCTGGTTCGACATTTGCTTCAATGTAGCCCTTGACATCTTTTGCTTTGATGCCAGATTTTTCTAAAATATGACTAGCAACATCATCATCAGATAGGGCATAAAGTACATCTTCGGTATCAATAGAGGGGTGATCATGCTGCAAGGCGAATTGCCCGGCTTTTTGCAGAACTTCTTGGGATTTATCGCTCAAAAGTGAGTTGATATCTCGTGATTCCCGTTGCGAACTGTAGTCGTTTAGGCTGTTTGAATCCGAGAATAACCCTGCGCTGTTGGCGCGTTGCATCTCTGCGTAGTCCACTCCACAAACATTAAATGTAGTTTGTCTGCCATTTCTGGTTAAAACTACTTGATATTGTGCCGGTCTAATACGGCAAATCTCACATAATTCCATGCTTTTACTCCTTTATTAAAAAAACTCAATTTACATATCCAATTATAGCATAAATCGTGCTATTGTAAAATATAGAGTTTTGTGGTATAATGGTAGTACTTGAGCAGTTTAAGTTTGATCTTTAATTGCACAGGTAACTTGACAA
>CAZUSB010000010.1:3399-13093 GCA_964622895.1 uncultured Candidatus Saccharibacteria bacterium
ACCGGCAATCATGCCATGCAGACAAATATGCAAAAGCAGTTGTCCGAGAGCGCCAAGTTGATTAGCGATGTAACCAAACAATTGACAAAGCTAGACGAGACAAATCGTCGTGTGGTAGATGTGGCTGACGAGCTAAAAACTTTACAGACGGTTTTACAAAATCCCAAACAACGGGGAGTTTTTGGAGAATATTATTTAAAGTCGGTATTAGAAAATGTTTTGCCGCCAAATAATTTTCAAATGCAATACAAGTTCAAAAACGGCGATATTGTTGATGCTGTAATATTTTTAGATAAAAACAAAATTCTGCCGATAGACAGTAAGTTTAGTTTAGAGAACTACAATCGGATGATAGAGGCAAAAGACAAAGACACCAAAGACAAATTGATGACAAAGGTGAAAAATGACTTAAAGCAACGAATTGACGAAACCAGCAAGTATATCATGCCAGATGAAGATACTATGGATTTTGCATTTATGTTTATACCAAGCGAGTCGCTGTATTATGATCTGTTGGTCAGCAACGTCGGGGCTGGTTCTAGTTCACGCGATTTGATTGAGTATGCTTTTAGAGAAAAACGAGTGATTGTTGTTAGTCCAACTAGTTTTATGGCTTATCTACAGACTGTTTTGCAGGGTCTAAGAAGCCTGCAGATAGAGGGTCAGGCAAAAGAAATTCAACAGCGCGTCGGGCAGTTGTCTCGACATATTGAAAAGTTTGATGAATACATGGGCAAGCTCGGGCGCTCACTTGAGACGACGGTTAATCAATACAATCACGCCCATAAAGAGCTAAATAAAGTCGATAAAGACATGATCAAGATCGCTGATACCGAGGCAGTCGTCAAGCAGTTAGAAGTTGATCGTCCGGTTCAAAAATAAACCCTCTCGCAGGTCACAAAGATGTGCACGGCATAAAAATAAAACCCGATCAGAATATGTCGGGTTTTATATAATATGCTAACTGAACTATTTGTTTTCAGATTTAGCAAGTAGGTCTGACAGGGCAAATCCTAGTACGCCACCAACAACTGGGGCAACTATGAATACCATGATAGGCCATAGAGCAAACATTGATGTGCCACCTGCAAAGAAGCCGGCAAAGGCTGCTGCTGGGTTTAGGAACGTCAAGGTTGTGTAGTTTTCTACTAACATAACGGTTGTGAATGAGCTCGCGATCAACAAACCAACTAATAGTGCAAATCCAACTCCAGTTGCTCCTGCAATCTTGTCTTTTTTGTTACGAAGAGCAGCAGAGACCCCAAGACTAAGAGCGAAAACACCGATAAGCTCCGCTACGAACAGAACCCATTCTTTGCCTTTTGTTGCGGCTTCATCAGCTGTGATGTCTACAACGTGAAATAGCTGTTGACCATTTGCGTAGACGGTTTCAGTCGCTTCAGTGGCGGTAGTTGTAGCTAATATACCACTAAACAGAGCAAAGGCTGCTAACGCACCCAAGATCTGAGCGACAATATAAACTACAGCTGTCTTGCCTTTGATTTTCTTTGTTGCCAGTGCACCTGCGGTGATAGCTGGGTTAAGGTGTGAACCTGAAATTCCACCGAAAATAATCACTAAGCCGACTAGCGCAAAAGCTACGAATAGCGGTTGTCCTTGTACGGCAAAGATAGATGCGACAAGCAAGAAAGTTCCGACAAACTCGGCAATACCCATTCCTACTAGAGGCGTATCTTTTAGTAGATCTGCATCCTTTTTCTTTACTGTTGTAACTGTCGTCTTGGTCCTATTATTACTTGACGCAGTTGATTTTTTGGTTGCCATTAAATTTAATCCCTCCTTAATTAGCAAAACTTGTGCTTTTAATTATATCACTGAAAACACATGTATCAAGCATTATCTAAAATTATCTTGTATAATTAAAGTCGATGAGAAGAGACATATTTCACGACAAAAAATTGTATTTTGTATTATATATAGCATTGTCTATAGTGTTGATTGTGTGGATTAGACAATTCTTCCAGTCTCATCAAAGAAATATTTTGTCTTATGCAGAGGCCGAACGAAATATCCAATATTGCAATGATTTTAATTTAAATCAGACGTTGGATATTTATCGCCCAAAACATAGCAAGGATAAAAATCTACCGGTAGTGTTTTATATTCATGGGGGTGGATGGCGAGGTGGTACAAAAAATGATGATTTGATTATGAATGTATGGGGGCCTCATTTTATAAAAAGAGGTATGACGGTGGTAACGATTGGTTATCAGACAAAGGCGCCAAACCTTTATCAGACGGCAAACGACGATATTGCTTGTGCTTTGGCTTTTATGACCAAAAATTCCGACAAATATAAAATAGATCTTGATCGTGTTGTTTATTTTGGAGATAGCGCTGGTGCTCAATTGGCTTCTTATGCTGCGTTAAATGTGCCATACAAAGATTACACGTATAGCCCACCACAAGGGGTGATTAATTTTTACGGAGTCTCGGATTTGTCAAAAATTGTTGTTGGTCAAAAGCCAGATTATAATGCTCGTCACTATCTGGGCAAGGATTATATCAAAAAAGCACCCGGGGCCAGCCCGGTTAATTTAGTGACAGCGAAGTCACCACCATTTTTGTTAGTTCATGGTACAGGGGATAGTGTAGTGCCGCTTTCTCAGTCTGAAGAGTTTTATAAGAAGCTCAAATCAACTGGCGTGCCGGCGACATTTATCAAGATACCTGACGCAGGACATGCATTTAATGGACCCGAACTGGGTAGGCAGCAATACAAGATTATCAAACAAGCAGTAAACCAATTTTTAGATGAAACCATAGGAGGATAAAATGGCTTTATTTTTGAAACAAGATGCAGACAGAAGCGAGCTGCAAAAAAGATTAGAAACAGAACTTCAGGAGAAATTAAAGAAAAAAGCAGAGCTGGAAAATAAAAAACCGGACGGAGTAGAAGATTCTGCCTACATGGAAGGTAAAAAATCTACCAGTGCCACTATTTGGATCTGGCTATTGCTCCTGCTCGGCTTTTTGATATTCGCATTTTGGATTATCGTCTCATAATATAGTAAGCTAGTATATAGATTATGGATGAGATTAAGACAACTAGGGAAGAGTTGATTGAGGTTGTAAAAAATTCTGATACACCAACAGAAGTTTTGAAATCTTCACAACTAAAAAAACTTTATAAAAAAATCGGCTCGGTAGACGCATCGCAGCGTGCAGAGCTCGGTCAGGCGATAAATTCTTTAAAAAATGAGTTGACAAAACTGATCGCCGAAAAGCAAGATAAACTTGACAGTAAAAAAGTTGTGGCAATTGATGTGACAGCGCCAATGGATTTAAATCAAAAAAATATGACGCTGCTACCTGCCGAAAAAGGTTCGCGCCATCCGATTTCGAGCGAACTTGATCGAATTACCGATATTTTTACTCGCATGGGTTTTGAGGCGATTGAGTCTCGTCAGATTGACAATGACTACAATATGTTTAGTGCTCTAAATTTTCCAAAAAATCACCCGGCCCGTGATGGCTATGATACTTTTCGTACCGAAGAAGGTTTTATACCACCCGCTCATACTAGTACCATGCAAAACCGCATCTTAAAACAGGGTCGCGCGCAACTTGAAGAAACTGGACAACTGGCCGTTGTTAGTTATGGACGAGTTTTTAGAAATGAAAATGTTGATGCGACACATGACCACACATTTTATCAGTGTGAGGGCATTTTTGTTAGTGAAAATGCCGATATGAGTCAACTTTTGGGGACATTGCAAACGTTTTTTGAGACGTATTATGGACAGAAATTAAATATCAAGACTCAACCAGCATTTTTCCCATTTACCGAGCCAAGTTTGGAATTTGCTATTGAAAAACCACAAGAAATCGGCGGAAAACCAGGAGAGTGGCTAGAAATGCTCGGTTGTGGCATGATTCACCCAAATGTTTTGAAAGAAGCAGGCATTGATCCTGAAAAGTACAAAGGGTTTGCTTGGGGCGGTGGTGTTGAGAGATTGATTATGCTCAGATATGGTATAGAAGATTTGAGACATTTTGAGTCGGCAAAGTTAAGTTTTTTGGAGAAATTTTAAGATGATTGTCTCGTTGAATTGGTTGAAAAAATATACCGACATAGATTTACCTGTTGATGAGCTGGTAGAGTTAATCGGCTCACGACTAGTAGAGGTTGAGTCAGTAAAAGATATTGGCGAAAAATATAAAGACGTCATAGTGGCACAAGTTATTTTGACGCAAAAAGTAGATGGGTCAGATCATTTATCACAGGTGTTGATTGACGATGATGGAGTAGCCCAAGGTGTTGAACGCGACGAAAGTGGTTTTATTCAGGTGGTTTGTGGCGCACCAAATGTTCGCTCGGGCATGATGATTGCATGGCTACCGCCAGGATCGGTTGTGCCTAGCACATTAGATTCTGCTGAGCCATTTATCTTGGAGCCAAAAACGCTGATGGGCGTCAAGAGTAATGGGATGATTGCCAGCGCCAAAGAGCTAGATTTGTACGACGAGCACATAGGAATCTTAGAATTATCGCCCGATGTCAAACCAGGACAAAAATTTGCAGATTTATTTGAATTAAACGACTATTTAATAGACATTGAAAATAAATCACTCACCACCAGACCTGATACATTTGGAGTCATTGGATTTGCTCGGGAGATTGCTGGAATTACTGGTAATGCGTTTAAAACACCTGACTGGCTTAATGACCAAAAGTCTCAGCCAAACGGAACACTAGACACACCCAATGTTTTTATAGATAATCCTGAGCTTGCTGAGAGCTATCAGCTAGTAGTTGTAGATGGCGGTTTTAGCGGAGGCAAAACTCCCGACGAGATTAAGTCATATCTATCACGGGTCGGTGTCCGTCCGGTTAATCCTATAGTTGATGCGACGAACTATATGATGCTAGTCACAGGGCAACCACTACATGCTTTTGACTACGACAAACTGATTGCCATTAGTGGAGGTATACCTGATATTCATGTGCGTAGTGCTAGAGAGGGAGAGATTCTGCATACGCTTGATGACAAAAAACTAACTCTAAACGAGAATGATATTGTGATTGCAGCAAACGACCAACCGATTGCTTTAGCCGGCGCGATTGGTGGCATGGAAACCGCGGTTGACGAAGACACTAAAACGATAGCCTTGGAAAGTGCGACATTTAATCTATATAAATTACGCAATACACAAATGAGACACGGAATTTTTAGTGAGGCTATAACCCGTTTTACAAAAGGTCAGCCGAGTCAATTAAACGGGCCGGTTATGATGGCGACATTGGCGCTTTTGGATAAGTGGGCGACAGTCACAAATACCAGTAAAAAGGCTGTAGCGACTGGCGACCAAGTAGAAAAACAGACTATAATTGTAAGTCCTGGTGAGATTTCTAAAACTTTAGCAACAGACCTGGATGTGCAAGATATTAAAAGTACTCTAGAAAACATAGAATTTAAAGTTTCGCAAAAAGGTGGCGCGATTGAGGTGACGGCTCCTTGGTGGCGTCAAGATATCACTATCAAAGAGGACGTTATCGAAGAGGTTGGTCGGCTACTAGGCTATGATAATATTACGCCAACTCTGCCGGTTCGCAGTCTAAAAGCAGTAAATATTTCCAAGTACGATGCATTTAAGAGGAAAATTGGACAGACGCTTTCTGGTGCTGGTGGCAATGAAGTTTTAAACTATAGTTTTATACCGGGCAAGATGATGGATCATGCTCTCCAAGACAAGACGAACGCCTATAAGATCGTTAATTCAATTAGTCCAGAGCTGGAATATTACAGATTATCATTGATGCCCAGTTTATTAAAAGCTACTAGAATGAATCTAAAGCAGGGCTACGAGCAGTTTATGCTTTATGAATTGAATAAAGTTCATGCTCTTAGTAGAGGGTTGACAGATGACGCGGTGCCTGTAGAAGGATATAATTTAGCCGGCGTGGTTTACCATAAAGAAGGCCTGGGTGGGGCAGAATATTTTCAAGCAAAATATGTTGTAGACTATTTACTAGCCAAATTAAATATAGAAATTGCGTATGAGCCGTTAGATCTAAATGAAAATAGCTTGAGCATGTTCTCACCATTTGAGCCAAAAAGAAGCGCCATGCTAAAAGATAAAGAAACTGGAGATTTTATCGGTGTAGTCGGTGAATACAAAAAATCCGTACGAGAAAACTTCAAGCTACCCGAAACTGTAGCTGGTTTTGAACTAAACCTAATCAAGCTTTACGAATTATACGAGAGAACGTCAAAATCTACATATAGTATAGTTAGTAAATACCCAAAAGTGCAACGTGATTTATGCTTTAGGGTGTCCAAGAGTACCAAATATCAGCTGGTTAACGATGCAGTCAAAAGCGCTAGCCGAGAATCTCAAGATGAAGTCGCTATAAAGACCGAGCCGGTAGATATTTACTCAGAGGAAGGTAGTGAAACTAAAAATATTACGATTAAAATTACACTACAACCTTCCGCTGGCACACTAGACAACGAGCAGATTAATAAAATTATAAACACCATTACTGCGCAGGTGAGAGATAGCGCAAAAGCAGAATTAGTTTAATAGGAGGAGATAAAATGTCAACATCATCAACAACAAATAAACAACGAATTGGGATATGGCTTATCGCTGCTTTGATGGCAGTAGGAACCGTCGGATCTTTATTGATGGTAGTGTTAGCAAACGAAAATGCCGGAAAAGACCAGGCTCGATTGCAGGAAATGATGAACGAGTATAGCGAAAAGATTGACGAGCATAACGCCAAAATGTCCAAAATATATTTTCCGTTATTTAGTCCATATCGAGAAGACGTAGCGCCGTTTGACGCAGACGTCAAAGAGCTTGAGGTAGAAATACTAAAAGAGGGAGATGGAAAAGAGATTGGCGAAAATGAAGAATTTTATGTCTATTATTTGGGCTGGATGCCTGACGGAAAAGTTTTTGATAGTTCGTTTGAAGAAAAAGACGATGATGTCAACAAGGCTACTGAGCTAAAAGGACCATTTCCGGTAGAACCAGATGGTGGAGTGATTGAGGGGTGGAAAGAAGGTTTAACTGATCTGATGATTGGTGATGTTATTCAATTAACGATCCCAGCAGAAAAGGCATATGGCGAGACCGGTAGCGGTGAGATTCCAGCTAACACGCCTTTACGGTTTATAGTTATGGTAATAGATAATTCATCTCAACCACCAATTCCTAGTGAGTTATCTAAACTTTATGAAAGAATAGGAGAATACTGAAATGTCTGAGATTATTGATACAGTCATGATAGGGGCGGGTCCCAGTGCTTTGGCGGCGGCCATTTATACCACCCGCGAAGATATTCAAACAGATTTATACGAAAAAGCGGTTGTGGGCGGTTTGGCTGCTATTACCGATCGTGTAGATAACTATCCTGGTTTTCCTGATGGCATTGGTGGAATGCAGCTAGCTAGCGATCTAGAAAAACAAGCAAATCGTTTCGGTGCGAAAATCAAGTTTGGTGAAGTTAGTGGCTTGAAAGATGCTGGCTCTCATCGTGTTTTGACGATTGATGGTAAAGAAATTTTAGCAAAAACCGTTTTGATTGCAACCGGTAGCGACTACAACAAGCTGGGGATCAAAGGCGAGGCTGAATTTTATGGAAAAGGTGTCCACTACTGTGCAACATGTGACGGTGCTTTTTATAGAGATTTGGATATAGTAGTCGTCGGGGGTGGAAATTCCGCCATCCAAGAGGCGATATTTTTAACACGTTTTGTTAAAAAAATAGATTTATTGGTGCGCAGTAAAATCCGTGCCAGTGAAGTGTTAAAACAAGATTTGCAAAAATATGTAGATAGCGGACAAATTGTTGTACACCTTGAGACATTACCGACTGAGATCGTTGGTGGTGACAAGGGTATAGAAAAAGTACTTGTCAAGAATCCAGGCGGAGAGAGTGAGATAAAAACTGACGGCGTCTTTATATTTATCGGTTTAAAACCAAATACCGGCTTTTTGAAAGATTCTGGTATAGAGCTGGACGAAGTTGGATTGATAAAAACAGATAAAAAATTAGAAACTTCTATGTCCGGTGTTTTTGCAAGTGGCGATGTACGCAGTGGGGCAACCATGCAAATCGCTTCAGCTGTCGGCGAGGGCGCAACGGCTGCTTTGTCAATCCGACATTTCTTAGAGAATTCTTTACAAAACTAAAGTCTTTCTAAAGTTTTGGCGACTTTATTTCGGTTTCGGTGTATTTTTCTAGTTGCTTAATATAGTCAGGGCTACTGGTCTCAATAGCTATTTCACGAGTACCGAGCATGCCGCCACCGCTAACAAGATTGTGTGAGCCTGATATAGCCACCTTTGAATCATCTGGCATGGTATATATTATGTATTTTGCGTGGATATAACGAGGGTGGGTGTAATCGGTTTTAAACCCAGAGCGCCACATACCGAATTTTATGGTCATTTTGTTTAAAAATGTCGCATGTTCAGGTGAGTTAAAATATAGTGTATGATCAATTTTTTTGAGATTTTTGGCGAACTTACCATAGGGTGCGTATTGCGTGACCAAAACGGCCTTCTTAGCTTGTCCGGCTAGCTCTACTGCTCGTTTATAGATTAGTGAGTCACCAATGAAGCCTCCGTCCACCAATATCTTGCTATCTTTATAGTGTACGGCATAGGATTTATAGCCGCTACCGGTGCGGTCTGATTTTAAGATATTTTTGTAAATTTCCATCAACAACCCAGCCACTTCTTTGTCTTTAAATCTAAAAAAATAGTCGACTGCTTCAAGCCCGGTTTTATATAGATTGATACCACCAAAGCAGTAAACGATATCGTCTACAACCACCCATTTGGTGTGTGTGCGGCCAGAAAAAATCAGGAATTTAGATTTGCCGAGCCATTTAAAATTAACTTTGTTTTTCTTGAAACTCTTCTTTAGGTTTCTGAGGGTGTTAAATTTTTTCTTATATAACGAAAATGGCTTAAACCGACTACTCAGTTCGCCATAAGTAAAAATATCCGCCGCCACGTTAACTTTGACGCCCCTTTTTCCGGCTCTTTTTAACGCTTTTATCATCGGAGCTGTCGCTTCGTCATCCATTAAAAGTGTAGATATTACACAAACACGTTTTTTTGCCTGATCAATATCTTTTGCGATTTCATCAATCACTTCCGAGGCTTTTATTAGTTTTGCGTCGTTCATAAAGTCTTATTATACAACTTATCGCTAAAAACTGATAAACTAAAGAGAGATAAGAAAAAGGAGAATTAAATAGATGGCAGATTTTAATGAAATTTTAACACCAGGTGATTATGAAAATGGTCTGATAAATGTTGTTGTAGAAATTCCAGAGGGCAGTTCAAACAAAGTAGAATGGGATCGCAACAAAAAGGCGTTTATGCTTGATCGGGTAGAGCCAAAGATTTTTGCAAAACCAACTAATTATGGATTTATACCACAAACATTAGACGAAGATGGTGATGAGTTAGACGTACTTTTAATCACCACCGATCCACTGCCAACCGGAGTGTTTTTGGAGGCAAAAATTATTGGCGTGATGGAGTTTGTAGACGACAACGAAGTAGACGATAAGATTATTGCAGTTCCCGCTGACGATCGTCACACCGGAAACGCTATTGAAAAGCTTGAAGACTTGCCTAAGCAATTACTAAATCAAATTGAATTTCATTTTAATCGCTATAAAGACTTAAAAAAGCCAGGCTCAAC
>CAZUSB010000010.1:13193-21128 GCA_964622895.1 uncultured Candidatus Saccharibacteria bacterium
TTCTTGGCATAGGAGCTAGATGATTTATTATCGTGATAATGAAAACTAGCCGCCAAACCACGCTCAGCATATTCATGCATTTTTTGTGAGCGGATTTGAAATTCTACGATTTGTTTGTTAGGCGTAATGACGGTGGTATGGAGGCTTTGATAACCATTTGGCTTTGGTATAGCGATGTAGTCTTTGATACGACTAATCATCGGTTGATATAAACCATGCAAAATACCAAGCACAGAATAACAATCTTCCTGGCGAGGCACAATGATGCGAAGTGCCATTAGGTCGTATACGTCATCAAAACTATTGTTCTTTTTGTGTAGCTTTTTATGTAGACTATATATACTTTTAACTCGTCCATTAATTTCAAATTCAATCCCCTGTGCTTTTAAGGCTTGCTCGACTTCGGAACGAATTATGCCAAGTTTTTTGGTACTTTTTCCAAGGCGCTTTTTTAACATGACTTGCAGATTCTTGAACTCTTTTGGGTTTAAATAACTAAATGCTAACTCTTCAATCTGAGTGCGCACTCTGCCCATACCTAGCCTGTCGGCCATCGGGCCAAAAACTTCTAGACTTTCTTTGGCAATCTTTTTTTGCTTCGCTGGTGACATATGGTTTAGCGTCATTAGATTATGTAGTCGGTCAGCTAGTTTTATGATGATAACTCTAACGTCTTGTCCGACAGCGATCAATAGTTTAGATAGATTATCGGTGGTTTGCGGGAGGTAGTCATCAAGACTTTTCATGCCAGAGCGTGCTTGGGAAATCTTAGTAACTCCATCTACCAAAAACGCTACATCATCGCCAAAATGATTTTTGATGTCATTTAGTGTAGTTTCAGTGTCCTCTACGGTGTCATGCAAAATACCGGCAACAATCGTGTCAATATCCATCCCCCAGTCAATCAAAATAGCGCCAACACTAATCGGATGAGTGATATAAGGTTCGCCGCTCTTTCGTTTTTGTCCTATATGCGCAGAACTAGCAAAATCAATAGCGTGCTCAATCTCCTGAGCTTCTTCTGGTTCAAAAACTAATCTAGCTTGAGATAGTAGGGCATCTTTTCTCATAGATTTAATTGTACTATGTGTGCTTGTTAGTGACAAACTCAGTTATAATTATTTTTCACATTTATGTAGATAAGTGCTATAATAAAAGTATGAACGGACCGCTTATATTTACAGTTTTTCTAATTACCATGTTGATCATACTGGTTATTGCGGCTGGAATCATTATCGCTTATTTGATTAATATCAATAAAGATATCAAAAAGCTTATGCGCACGACAGAAAAGTCCAGTCGAGATATCGCTGATTTTTCAAAAGTTTTATCTTCTATTAGCACACCACTAATGATATTTGGTGCGGTTACAAGTATTTTTACAAAGTTTAATAAGTTCAATAAAAAGAAAGGAAAGAGATAATATGTCAAAAGGTAAATTTGCACTAGGAGCACTTTTAGGAGCTGCAGTAGGAGCGGCATCAGGACTTTTATTTGCGCCAAAGAGTGGTAAAGAGACGAGGGAAGATATCAAGAAGCATGCGCAGGATGCATACAAAGATATAGAAAAGACTGGTAAAGATGTCGCTCAAAACACTGAGGACGTTGTAGATAGCGTAAAAAAGCAGGCCGAAGATTTTCGAGGGCGTGCGGAGCGAGCAATAGATGGCGCAAAAAAAGGCTTCAACTCAAAAAACTAAAATCACAAAAGACGACAAAGCGATAGCTAAGGTCGGCACAAAGTTAAGTGAACAAATGCAGACTAATTTAAAGTATGCAGTTGTTGAAGATTTATTTAATAATTACTCTGTAAATACCGGTCGTATTTACAGAGTTAATTTTCTTCGCGGATTATTTTTTGGTGCAGGTTCAGTCATAGGTGGTACAGCTGGCATAGCCTTCTTGGTATGGTTTTTGTCATTTTTTGTTGATTGGCCGGTGCTGGGTGAAGCAATACAAAAATTCTTGCAAGCTCTCTCAAGAGCGCCTTAATAGTGCTATAATAGAAGCAGTATGGGGGTAAAAGATAATTCAGCCAATGCTGGTAATGGCGTTGTTTTAAAATCGTCAGATTATGTGCATCTACATAATCATACACATCATAGTGTGTTAGATGGTCTGACAAAAATTCCGGATCTAGTTAAGTTCGTCAAAGACACTGGCATGGAAGCTGTTGCTTTAACTGACCACGGTACGATGTCCGGCACAATAGAATTTTATCAAACTGCTCAAAAAGAGCAGGTTAAACCGATTATCGGCATAGAGGCCTATGTCGCAACTCGCTCTCGTCATGATAGAGATCCGCAAAAAGATAAAAATCGCTATCATTTGACGATTCTAGCTATGAATAATCAAGGCTATCAAAACTTGATGAAATTAAGTTCCATCGCAAATCTAGAGGGGGTTTATTATAAGCCTCGCATGGACCGTGAGATTCTTGAAAAGCACAACGAAGGGTTAATTGTGCTCTCTGGCTGCGCGTCAGGAGAGGTAGCAGAGCATTTACGTGTGGATGATTATAAAAAAGCAAAAGAAGTTGCTCTTTGGTATAAAAAAGTTTTTGGTGATAGATACTATTTAGAGATGCAAGATCATGGTCACCCAGAATACCCAAACATAGACAGCCCTAGACCATGGAGTGAGCAAACCAAAATCAACGAATATTTGACAAAACTCTCCAAAGAGATTGATGTGCCACTTGTTATAAGTTGCGATGCGCATTATTTGACGCACGACTATAAAGATGCTCATGAAATACTGCTATGTGTTGGGACGGGCTCGTTTTTAAGCGACACCAATCGTATGAGCTTAAAAGAATTTGATCTTCATGTAACAGATCCGCAAGATATAATCAGTCGCTGGGGCGAGAGCCATCCCGAGGCTATATTAAATACCAAAAAAGTTGCTGATCGCTGCGATGTGAAGTTAGATTTTGGACAAATATTAATTCCGAAGTTTCCCACGCCAAATGGTGAGACTGAAAAGGATTACTTAGATCAACTGGTGTATCGTGGTATGGCTATGCGCTATGCCGGCAAGACGGCAGAGGAGGCAGACTCTCTGAGTGTGAAGCAAGTTAGGGATTTGCTGACGACCGAGCAAAAAGAACGACTTGATATGGAGTTTGAAGTGCTAGCTAGAATGGGCTATAACGGCTACTTTTTGATTGTCCAAGATTTTATAAACTGGGGAAAAAATCGAGGGATTATTTTTGGTCCTGGGCGTGGCTCGGCCGCTGGCTCTATTATTGCTTATGCTCTACGGATTACCGATTTGGATCCTTTAAAATACAACCTGCTTTTTGAGAGGTTTTTAAATCCTGATCGTATCTCCATGCCAGATATTGATATAGATATTCAGGATACCAGGCGTGATGAAGTGATTGAATATTGCGCAGAAAAATACGGTGCAGACAGAGTGGCAAATATTATGACATTCGGAACAATGGCGGCTCGGGCGGCAGTGCGTGATGTAGCAAGGGTGCTTGAAGTGCCATATGCTGAGAGTGATCGTTTAGCAAAAACTATACCGGCTCCAAATCAAGGGCGTCATATTCCTCTGAAAAAATCTGTCAAAGATGATCCTGATTTGAAAAAGGAATATGAAAACAACCCAACCGCAAAAGAAGTGCTTGATTATGCTATCCAGCTAGAGGGAACGATTCGTTCACATGGCGTTCATGCGGCTGGTGTGGTGATTGCTCCCGACGACATTGTCAATTATGTACCTCTAGAAATGGCGCAAAAAGGTGTGATCGCTACACAATATCCAATGGGTCCAGTGGAGGATCTTGGCTTATTAAAGATGGACTTTTTGGGCCTGTCAAACCTAACGACGATCAACAACGCCCTAAGGATTATCAAAAAAGTATACGACACTACGATTGACTTGGCGACTCTTGAGCTTGATGATAAGAAGACTTACGAACTTTTTTGTCGTGGTGACACAACTGGAGTTTTTCAGTTAGAATCCGCCGGTATGAAGCGCTATTTACGCGAATTAAAACCGAGTGTGTTTGAAGATATTGTTGCTATGGTAGCGCTTTATCGTCCTGGTCCGATGCAATTTATTGATAGCTTTATTAAAAGAAAACATGGCGAGGAGGAGATTACTTATTTACACGACGGATTGCGCTCGTCGCTGGAAAGTACTTATGGGGTTTTGATTTATCAAGAACAATTTATGCAGATATCAAAAGATTGGGCGGGCTTTAGTGGTGGTCAAGCGGACACTCTGAGAAAAGCTGTAGGCAAAAAGAAAATAGATTTGATGATGCAGGTCAAGCCACAGTTTATAGATGGTGCAGTAAAAGTTGGTGGCGCAACTCAACAGACTGCTGAAACATTTTGGAATCAGCTAGAAGAATTTGCAAACTATAGTTTCAATAAATCGCACGCTGCATGTTATGCATTGATAGCCTATTGGACGGCCTATTTAAAAGCCCATTATCCTGATGCTTTTATGGCAGCGCTGATGACCAGTGATCATGATGATACAGATAGATTGGCGATAGAGATTGCAGAGTGTGGTCGTATGGGTATAGAGGTAATGCCTCCAGATGTTAATGAATCTTATCAAGAGTTTGCAGTTGTGCCTGAAAAAAATCAAATTCGTTTTGGTATGACTGCAGTTAAGGGTGTAGGTGCAGGAGCCGTTGAGACCTTGATAGAAACAAGAGATAAAGACGGAAAATTTACCGGTATTGAGGATTTTGCAAGACGAGTGTCTACTAGTAAATTTAATAAAAGAGCCTGGGAGTCGTTGATAAAATCAGGTGGCTTTGACCGTTTTGGCGATCGCTCGGACCTATTATTTAACCTAGAAACTATCGTGTCATTTGCACAAAAAGTACAAAAAGAAGCACTAAGTGGGCAGACTGATTTATTCGGCACTTTGAGCAAATCTGCAAGTGAGGTTGAGCCAACTATTGCTTTGATGCCTGCGCCTACAAAGCACTCCGAAAAAGAGCAGTTAATGTGGGAGAGGGAACTGATGGGGCTTTATTTAAGCTCGCACCCCCTAGATAGATTTGAGGCATATTTTAGTGAGCAGACCACCCCACTAAAACAAATTAGTCAAGCCATAGATGGACGTCAAGTGACGGTTGGGGGAATTATATCGTCAGTGCGCAGTATTGTCACTAAAACTGGCTCAAAAATGGCCTTTATAAAGATTGAGGATAAAATAAGTGAGCTTGAGGTGGTAGTCTTTCCAAAACTTTACGAAGAAATCGGTGCGAAATTAATTCAGGACAATACGGTGCGAGTAACGGGGAAGGTTAATGCAAGAGACCGTGACGGAAACCTAAAAGAAGATGCTGGTATCAATGCGTATGAAATCATTTTAGTTACCGATCAGGAGCTAGCTGATTATAAGCCAACAGGTGAAAATATGAAGTTGCCTGCAATTAGTAAAAAAGTCAAACAAGAAAAGCTAGCAAAATATCGCCAGAAAAAATCTTTAGGCAAGGTTGCGTCTGTTGCTGCAAAAAGATCAGCCCCCAAGAGTCATGAGGTAGCTCAACCACTTGCGGAAGTAAAATCTCAAATTTTATATTTAAAAATAGAATCAACTGATAATATAGATCAACTTGAGTCTATAAAAAAGAGTTGCTCAAAGAGTTATGGCACGACTGAAGTGATTTTGGTGGTTGATGGCGGACAGGAGAGGACTGCCATGCGTGTACCATTTAAAGTGGAGCCGACATCGCTGTTGTTGGAGGAGTTATCTGGTACTTTGGGTGAGGACAATGTTATTTTAAAGTGAGCGCATAAAGGCAAATGCCAGTAGCAACACTTACATTAAAAGATTCTTTTTGTCCGTGCATTGGAATTTCTATAATTTCGTCACAAAGTTCAATCTCGTCCTGTGTCAATCCGTTTACTTCCTCACCGATTATTAAGGCGATTTTTTTGTTTTTCGGAGGGTTGTACTCGTTTATTGGAATGCTGTTTTTTGCTTGCTCTAATCCAATGACACTATAGCCTTGCCGTTTCAATTCTCGTATTGGTAGCGTGGCGGTGTATATAAAAGGAACTATTTTTTCTGCACCGAGCGCAGTCTTACTGATCTGAGTAGTAATTTTTTGTCGAATGTGCGGTAGACGCTCGTCTTTTGTGTTGACAATTTTTAAATCAGGATAAGGAGTGTAGCCACTGAGCATAATCTTGGAAACGCCAAAGCCTTCGGCTGTCCTAAAAATAGAACCGATATTGTGTGTCGAGCGTATATTTGGTATTAATAAAATAATATCCATTTTCTTAGTATAGCAGTATTAAAAACATGAGCATTTTGCTATAGTAGATAAAGATGGATGAAGCAAGAGTACAACAAGAGCGAAGAGAGCTAGATGAACAAGGTGCAAAAACTCGGTCGTCAGTTTTGGGCTTTGAATATTTTGACTTAAGGCCAACAGAAAATGACCGAGAACTGGTCAAAGACGCACTAACAAAAGAGGAGATGCGTGCTAATCATATCATTCCGCTTGCTGAGGGAGATGAATATCGGCCGTGGCAGTTTGGTATTACTACACAGACGCCACAAAGTTTTGTACGGCAAATTGAGCAAAATTATCACGATCAGGCTATGAGTGTACAGTTTTTGATGATTAGTGGGTCTGCTTTTCGTGTGATGATGACTCGTCACGATCCGCCCCGTGAAGTGATTTATGATGACATCAAGATTTCCAAAGAGGGAGATAGCGATACCTTAACAGAGGTTACTAACACCCTAAGGACTGTCGGTGCTGACGATGTTTTTGATTATTTGCTGCTTCAAGCCGAAGAGCTTGGCGCTAGCGATATCCATATTGAAAACCAGAGAACCAATATTCGTGTGCGTTTTCGTATTGACGGGGTGCTCCACCCGGTTGCGGATCTGGACAAAGATCGGTATCGAATTATTCAAGGTGCTTTAGCATCACAGGCCGGCGTATCTACTGCTTCAAATGAGCCTCAGTCAGGACACATTCAAAAAGAGATTACAAAAGATGGCGTCACGACGGTGCTAAATGTTCGTGTTGAAACTATCCCGACTCTTTATGGCCTAGATTCTGTTTTGCGGTTGTTTAATTTTGACCAATCCATGCTAAATCTAGATAGGCTATCTTTGGGTGAGGAGGAACTGGCGCACATCAAAGAAGTCGTCAGTCATCCACGAGGGCTAATGCTTTTGGTGGGTCCTACTGGTAGTGGTAAGTCTACCACGCTTTACAGCATTTTAAATGAATTAAATAATTCTTCGCGAAAAATAATCACACTGGAGGACCCGGTAGAGTTTGGTATTGAAGGTATTTCACAAATTCCGATTGATTCTACTAATAATAAAAACTTTGCTAATAGTTTACGGTCAGTTTTACGACTAGACCCAGATGTCGTGATGGTTGGAGAGATTCGTGATGCCGAAACTGCGCGAGTTGCAATTCAAGCGTCTATCACTGGACATTTGGTTTTGTCCAGCTTTCACGCCAATTCAGCGGCTGCAGCTTTTAGTCGCATGATTGATTTGATTGGCGTGAACCCAATTTTTAGTTCTGCTGTGCGTATGGTGATTGCCCAGCGTTTGGTTCGACGTCTAGACGACAATACAAAAGAAGAGTATCAACCAGATGAAGCGACGAGGCATTGGGTAAAAGAGGTGCTAAAAGATCTGCCGGCAAATGTTGTTAAACCTGACCTGGACAACTTTACTTTATGGAGGCCGGTTCCAACAGAAAGCTCACCTTTTGGTTACAGTGGACGAATCGTTTTGATGGAACAGTTGTTGATGAGTGAAGAGATTCAACAGTATATTCGTGGCGACATCGCCGACACAAATACCGAGACCATAGAAGCAACCGCCAAGGCGCAGGGTATGGTTACTTTGCTGCAGGCTGGAGTGTTGGCTGCGCTAGAGGGTAAGACTACGCTAGAGGAAGTTAATCGGACGATTTAACTA
>CAZUSB010000011.1:0-5571 GCA_964622895.1 uncultured Candidatus Saccharibacteria bacterium
CTCTCCACTGCCCTTCTTTATCCCAGTCTAGTAATTTTTCACTCATGCCTATATTGTATCATATTTTGCGTTATAAATCAAGTTCTACAGCGGTAATTTAAAGCCAAAGGTACTCCCCTTGCCTTCTTCAGATTTAAAGATCATCTCACCCTTATGCCCTGTAACGACTTTTTTAGACAAAAACAGCCCGACACCGGTGCCATCTGGACGTCGCTTACGGGCGTTTGTCGCTCTAAAAAATTTACCGAATAATTTAGCTTGCTCGGATTTTGGCACACCTAGCCCCGTATCTTTAACAGTAAATTCTATAAATCCATCTTTTTCACGTAGGCCTATGTGAACGGTAGAGTTGGGCTGCGAATAGAATATCGCGTTGTCTATCATGTTTAATATCACCTGTTTGAGTTTCTCGGCATCAACTTTTAGCTTGCCCACGTCCTGAGTATCGACGTTAAATTTGATATCGCTTTGCTTTGCCACTAACTGCATCATGTTAACTTCACCTTGCACCATTTTTTTCAAATCTGTGGGCGTCTTTTCTATAGTAAATTTGCCAGTTTGTAAGCGTGAAACATTCAGAAAGTCGTTAATCAAGCGCACCATGCGCTCGCTAGAGGCAAATGTTTCGTCTAGCGCGTCTTTTTGTGCCTGATTGACATCACCAAAATCTCCTTCACGCAGCATATCCACATAGCCTTTTATGCTAGTCAAGGGTGTACGAAGTTGGTGAGAAGCGATAGATAAAAATTCATCTTTTGTCTTATCAAGCTCTTTGAGTTGCTCGTTGGTTGCCCGAAGCTCTTGCGTAGCATCATCAACTTTTGTTTGCAGGTTTTCGTTGAGGTCACGAATCACCTCCACTGATAGTGAGTTCTGAATCGCAATTGCCAACTCATTTATAATGGACTCTACTATGCGCCTGTCCCGCACAGTGTACCCCCCTGTTTTATGCTCACCCATAAGCATATAGCCAATAGTTTTATTATTTAGACGCATCGGAATAAGTATTTTTATTTTTTGGTGCTGAAGGATTTTACTAAAACGACTCGGCGGCAAATTATCGGTCAATATTAATTCATTTGAGTTTTTTGGCGAAGAGCCTTTAATCTCTTCTAGCGTCGCAGAAGATATTTCTAGAGGTGAATCTCCACGCGAACGAGTGAGATTTCTATCGGTAATATAGAAACTAACTGCGGTTGACTTGAGATTATCTGCTATAAAATCACCCGCCCGATCAAGTAGGACGTTGAGGTTTGTATTGAAGGATATAATATGACTAAAATTCCTTAGGAATTCATCTTGATTGTACGTTCCACGATAAAATATTCTATTGGTCAATTTGTCAAAAGCCTGCTTGATCGGCTGAAACAAGACCGTCATAACCAACGCCAAAATCACATTAAGGGGACTGACACTGAGACCAGTATTTGTCGCTCGCCCATGAAAAAGAAAGACAGACAGTAGATACGCCAAGAGAAAATAAATCACAGTCAAAACCGACAGCGTCAATATATAGGTCATGGTACGAATAGCTGCAGACCGTAGATCAAATAAGCCGTGACGAATTGTCGCATAATACAACGCTGATACCAACACAATCCCAGGTGCTAATGCAATCTGGCTAATCGCAAACGAGTCAGTTGCATTTGGTATGATATATCCTAAGATTAATATACTCGGTGCAGTAATCATCGCTCCAACACCAACCACTCTTATTTGTTTTCTCTTGCTAACTGAAGGGCTATTCCAGTTTTTTACTACAATAACAATCATCGCCAACACCAAACCGCTTATCGTTAGACCATATAAATAGCCGGCTAGGCCAAACTCAACGCCATAGATCTCGCCGTCTGGATATATATCTCTGGCCGTCAAGGGTGAAACAAATATTAAGGTAGCGATAGCGGCCAAGGGCCAGGCACCTTTTTCTAGGGCTGTAGATTTGTATCCTACAATTTTAGTGATTAGATTGAGCGCCAGTATGGCAACTATAAAACTCGCTGGAAATATCAACCTTGTTGCCCCCAGGGCTATGTCATACGGCACTGTTGTGTCGTTACTGATATGGTTTGCGATCATCCATACTAAAAATGATATCGTTAAGGCAACGAATATTTTACCTTGTGCTGTTTTGCCATTTTTACTGATGATTGTAAAATAAGCTAATAACATAGCTAAAACTGCTTCAACGAGGTCAATCAATAAAAACGGACTCATGCTATAACTTATTATATACTATAGTGCCAGGCTTAATTTTTAATATTATTATAATCACATTTTGGATTGAGACCCAAGGTGTCTCGTATGACCCCCTGTACCAAGCTCCGATAGTAACCTGACTGAGCAATACTTAACCTGTTGCCATCCTTACCGGTGTATGCGTCGTACATTTTATACCTAGGAGCCCAAATTGGTTTTTTCCGACGATTATGACGGCGCTCACCCCCATTAACCAGATGTAAAAATGCTTCGGTTGAACCGATAGCACATGCTGCGTCTACACCCTGCGTTATTGACGGCAATGGTGCAGCTTTTTCTACTACAGCTCTTAGCGTTTCTAGGTCGCCATAAGGTGGTAGGTACGGCACCGCATGAGGCAGGCTAATGTCCATGTCCTTGATCTCATCTAAAGGAGCTCCTTGTGGTAGCCCCAATATCCTCTCAAGGTTCCAATACTTTGCGTCAGGCTTCAGTGAAGTGACAGTACCAGCAAATCCAATATTCATGGCTATCTCATTTGGTATTTGTTGTCTTCTAGCCTGTCTAGCAATCATCGTCCCGATGTGTGGGTAAGTTAACTCTGACTCATCTAGCACCAAATCTGCGCCTTGCATAAAATCCTCTAGATTGTCCTCGGTCACCCCATCTGTATAGACTTCAATTTTAGCTTCTGGTCGTAATTCTAAAACACGCTCCCTAAAGACCACGGCTTTATTCCGTCCAAGTGCTAATGCAGTCGCACCTAGCACACGGTTGGAGTTTTCCGCCTCAAACACCTCGGGGTCAGCAACACTGAAATGTTCCACCCCCATCATCGCCAGCTTTAAGCCCAGCTGGAATCCGTCGCCTCCAGCTCCAGCAATCGCAACTTTTGAGCTCTGTAATTTCTCCTGCTCTTCTTTGCTATAAAAACCAAGGTTTCTAGTGTAATATTCTTCCATTAAAATTTATAATACCTAACCCCCACCTCTTTATGTGCCACCTCAAGCGCCTTAAGTCCCATACCCCTTTGTACAGCACAATAGTCAACATCTATGCCTACTTGCTTTACAGGATATCTATCAATCTTTGATTCAGGCGTAACCTCATTGAGCGGTATTTGCATACTTTCGCGCAAATAATCTCTAAACCAGCCGTCCACCACAGCTAGTGCTTGTGTACCCCCATTTTCAATCCCTCTCCATAATGACACCTGGAGAAGCCTCATAAGAATAATCTTACTTTGCTCACCCTCTGCAATAAGCCTTGAGAGCTCTGCTGCTTCTGGCTTCACCTTAACACCCAATGACTCACCAAACATATTTTCAATAGGTAAGGGGCTATTAGCGCCAGGCTCTTTACTGATCAGCCTGATACTGCCGACTACATTTGCACTACTGTTGCCATTTGACTCTAGTGCCGTAAAGTGTGTGGATCTCCTGTCGTCATCATCTATATCGACAACATGACCTAACCCGATATACCCAAGTTGTTTATATTTTTGGGTTCTCAATTCCAAGTAGCCTCTTGCTACTGACAGGTCTTCATGTAGAGACTCTTTGCCTATTTCAGCCACAGCAAGAGAACCTCTCTCTAGTCTTCCAACAAAATCGTTTTGAATTACTATCTTTTCCATCATGTCTCTCCGATTACTCTACCTTCGTCAAAAATGCCCCCGGGGTATGGGGGCAATTTTTGGCACCTGTTTGTTTGGTTACTATTATACAAGTGCTTTTTGTAAGTTGCAAGTCTTTTTTGAAACTTATTGTTTCTTGCGAACAACTGGGAAACTGTTTCGTGGGCTTTCGTAAACCTCGCGACCCTCTGGAATCTCTGTTACAGGCGTTCCCTTTTCGTTGTTTGGTGATTTTGCAAAAAAGTAAATCGTTTGTGGTTTACCTTTTGCACCACGAAGTTCTACTTCGGTACTGTACAAATAATATGTTACACCCTTTGAATTTGTGTGACTGTAAGCCATGTAGTATTTTCTACCTCCTATTAATGCTATACACGTATTAGATTATCACTGATATAGCTCACCTGTCAACACCTAGATGCTTTTAAATTTAAATTTTAGGATCATTCTAATGATTAACATGCCGATTGCACGTAAAATTATAACCGCCCCTATTGCTCCGGTTATCAGCACTGCAAATCCAGCCATATCTGGTGACCATCTTGGCGAGACGAAAGCATGATAATACGGCTCTGTCGGCAAAGTCACTATATCTAATAGTTCTTGGCCTTGAGGGAAATTAGCCAACTCACTGTTTACACAGTCTTTGTAAGCTTGTGAGTTTGATGAATATCGTGGCGCACAAATATCTTGGACTCTTTTAAAGATATTACCATTTTCATTTTGATAGGTTTGTTGTTTTTTGAAAATATCTTGATAATCGCAATTATATAGACCCTCTAGCGCCACGCCCCTAGAACCAAGATCAGTATTCATATGCGATGAAACATAACGCTGTAAGTCATACAACCTATTTTTTAAGACCGCTCGGTCACACGACTGATCGGCAGTCATTACAGCATCTCGTCTCTCTATCATGCCCACATTATTTAACCTTAGCAAAGACGCCGAGACAAATGCCATTAAAATAAATAGCAATGCTAACTGCCAAGTTTTGACAGCTTGGATGTTTTTTAGTCGTTTTTTTAACTTACGACGCTCTTGACGATTATTCTGTGCCAAATTCCACCTCTTTACTGATTATATTGTATCATGTTCGCTCCTTCATAGTACAATATACCTATGAAGATATATTTTTCTGGTATTGGTGGCGTCGGTATCGGTCCATTAGCGCAAATTGCACATAACGCTGGTCATGAAGTCGTTGGTTCAGATCAAAATGCTAGTTTATTGACTGCTGAACTTGATAAGCTAGGTGTTGAGTATGCAATCGGCACCCAAGATGGATACTTTCTTCGCCACATGAACGAGGGTCGCACCATAGACTGGTTCGTTTATACAGCAGCTTTACCGACAGATCACCCAGAGCTTTTAGCTGCTCGTCAATTAGGCATTAAAACCGCCAAGCGTGACGAGTTATTAAGCCAGATAATCCAAGAAGCCGACCAAAAACTTATTGCAATTGCTGGCACACACGGAAAAACAGGCACGACAGCCCTAGCAGTTTGGCTATTCAAAGAACTTGGTCTGCCAGTCAGCTATTCTATCGGCTCCACTGTTTCTTTTGGTGCAAGTGGGCAATTTGATGGTGATAGCCAGTATTTTATATATGAGTGCGATGAGTTTGATCGTAATTTTTTGCATTTTGAGCCATATCTGAGTGTTGTAACTAGCATCGACTATGACCATCCAGATACTTATCCGACAAGAAAAGAGTATAATGATGCATTTAAGCA
>CAZUSB010000011.1:5671-9395 GCA_964622895.1 uncultured Candidatus Saccharibacteria bacterium
TTCCCAGGGGCGGACAGACGTTTTGAACGCTTAACTAAAAATCTTTATACCGATTATGCACATCATCCGAAAGAAATCGTCGCCACACTCAAAATGGTGCGTGAAGTCGCCCCTAAAAACGTTACACTTATTTATCAACCTCATCAAAATATCCGTCAGCACAATATTCTTGGGCAATACAAAGATCAGTTTATCAATGCTGACAAAATTTACTGGCTGCCGACCTATTTATCTAGAGAAGACCCAAACTTGCCGATTCTACCGCCGGAAAAACTCACTCAAAACATCTCAAACAAAGACAAAATTGTTTATGCTACGCTAAATGACGAATTGAGAGATAGTATTAAACAAGATTTACAAAATGGCGATTTAGTCATCGGCATGGGTGCCGGTGATATTGATGGTTGGCTCAGGAAAAATTTTAGCTCCTAAAAGCTTGCTTCAACGGATTTCAGTGTATCTTCTAGATTGATGCCTAGACCGATTGGGTCTAGAGGATCACCTGAAAATGCTTCGTTTTTATTTGCTCGATCAAGCTCTGCCTGAAGTAGCTTCTTGAACTTGTCTATCTCTTTAAGGCTCATCGCTCCAGTTGCCGAATATTCGCCAGCAATTGGATCTCTATTGATTTTGGTGCGAACACTTTTATAGCCGGGCCTACTGAGGTCAAGCTGCTGTGTGCCAGTCGCGGTATAAAGCCACAAGCTGACACTAGTTAAAATACTAGCAATTATGACGCTACCAGTCAGCAGGATGTAGATTTGATTCTCTAACAAGAACCTAATCGGGCTACGTTTTGCTACGGGTTTGCTAGCTTCCATTTTGTCCTGCAACCGTACGGTAACCCTCTTCAAATTGATTGACTGTATCCATAAATATCTGCAATTGCGCATTGACTGCTTCGACTTGCTGACGAACCGCCTGGCGTTTACTGCGGGTATTTTCTAGCGTATTAAAAAATCTAGTCGGTTCTTTTTGACAGTCAAGCGCAATTAATTCCGATAAGCTGACTTCATAATCACGATAAGCATTTCTAAACAAAACTAGGCTTTTGTCGTATTCGTCATTTGCAGTGACTAGATTAGAGTTATTTAGGTTGTTGAATTGTACCCGTGCCGAAAAACGATTCAAAAGTCTTGTGCCGATTGATTCGTAATTTTGGCCGACGTTTACTCGTAAAAGCGCGTCATTACTGTGTAGCTGAGTCAAAGACGGTTCTATCGTCTTGCAAACCGAACTAATGTATTCTGCTTGATTTGGCGTCAAATGCGTTTCTTCGGCATTGGCCGAACTAGTCATCAAAAACAAGACCACCGCAGTGGCGCTTAACAAAAATAATGTGATTCTCTTCGTTGTCATCTGTATAATTATAACATAATTGCTATATTTTTATTCCGTAGCATAGTATAATAACCTTATGAAGATAAGTAATGTATTATTTACCATCGCGGTCATCATCTTGATAGCATGGGGGCTCGGACTAGTATTTAAATTCGCATCATGGCTGATGAGCGGACTAGTTGGAGTTGCAGCAATCATCGTAATCATTGGTATAATCATGATGTTTGTCAAAAGCAAAAGTACTGGCTCAGACAACAACAAAGAATAGTCCTAGACTATTTTATCTGAACATATCACGAATGCCGCCAAAAACTTTTGATGGCTTTAGCCAGTCGGTTGTTGATGCAACATTTTCGGCTGCTTTTTCAAGATGCTTTGCTAAACGATTTAGGTTTGCCAAAATCATTATAACTACAGCGATCAAAACCACTATCACGATAGATAGGATGACTATATTAACTGTTAATAGAGTGACTATTGTTGTGTAATCCATACTTACCTTTCTTTATACTCTTATTATAGCATTTTTTACAGCTATGGGCTTAAACGATTGATATCTCGTGGGAATAATGTTGATTCCTTGACATTTTGCAAGCCGATGGTTTTTTGGACAATTCTATCTACACCGATGCCTGCGCCACCGTGTTCTGGCAGCCCGTACTTAAACGCATTGAGATAAGCCTGGAAGCCTTTGGCAGTTACATCTAGACCTGCATTTTTCATTTGTTCAATCATTTTCTGATAGTTGTTTTCGCGCATTGGTACCGTTGCAATTTCTAACCCTCTGAACAATAGATCCGCCCAAGCCACCGTACCATCATCTAGGAACTTGTGGTAAAACTTACCAGCCTCTGCCGGGAAATTGGTCGCATAAACAAAATCGCTACCGTATTTGTCGCGTGCATATTTTGCAATCCATCGCTCTTCATCTGGGATAAGATCCTTTTCTGCTGTGGTGTCAGTTTTGTTAGCTTTTGAATAAAGCTCATGAATTTCAGCAACCGTAAAACTTGGCACTGAACCGTCTTTAGTTAATTTTAGTTCTGGAGCATTTAGTTGTCGCAGATCTGTTGCGTGCTTGTCATAAGCTGTTTTGACAGCACTTCGAATAGTATTTGCCACCATCTGCTTAACATCGTCGTGACCCTCTATAAAGCCCATCTCAATATCTAACATAGTTAGTTCCGTCAGGTGGCGAGTGGTTGCGCTCGGTTCAGCTCTATAGCTATGGCCAATTTCAAAAACACGTTCGTAAGCTCCGACCAACATTTGTTTATAAAACTGCGGACTTTGTGCCAATGTCGCTTTTTTACCAAAATAGTCTAACTCAAAAACTTCTGCTCCACCCTCGGTTGCTTCTGCGAGTAGCTTTGGTGTGTCAATTTCTACAAATTCTTGTTCTAGTAAATAGCGTCGCAGTTCCTGGACAATTGTCGCGCGGATTTTAAAGATTTTTTGTTCTGTGATATTTCGCATATTTAATACACGATTATCAAAAAGATTTTCAAGGTGCTCAGACTTATGGCTAATTGGCTTGTCTATCTCAATCGGCGGCTCGTCGGTTACTGGCGTGTCTACAGTCACTTCAACGTCATGAAGTTCTACGCCTCCAGGTGCTCGCTCATCGCTAACAACTGTACCGGTAAAAGTTACGACTGTGCCGATATGCATGCCTCGCAACTTCTCAATTTGCTCTTTGTCTTCTATCAGACTTTGCACTAAACCACTTCGGTCTCTCACGGTCAAAAAGTTTAATCCGCCTAAAAGACGTTTTTTATGGAGCCAGCCTTTTATAGTGACTTTTTCTCCTGATTTCTTTGGTAAATCTCTAACTAACGTTCTTGTCATTTTTTTATCATACCACTTTTTTACCCCTACTGGTAGTAGGTTTTACCCAACTAGGCTATCAAGCACGGCTTTTAGTGTCAATAATCCAACTGTATTTTGTTTTTTGTCTATCACAACCAATACGTCTGTGCGTTCATTTAGCATCATATCCAGCGCATTACCAATCGTCAGGTCTTCTGCTATATAATGTGGCGGTTTTTTAGCAGCTTTGATGGCAGTTTGTGTTTTTTCGGCATCAGAATCCACTACTAGCTGATCCTGCATTGACAGCACACCTTTGACCTCGTCTATATTTTTGCCAATTACTAGTACATATTCTTGGTTCGCTTGATAAAGCCTGTCTAGCACTACTGGGCCTAGTATTTCTGAGCCTTTGACTGTCTGAATATCTGACTTTTTTATCGTATATTTTGTGACGGGTGTACCATAAAAATTTAACCCCCCGAGAATAATCTTTTTTTGTTCAACTGTTAAGAAGTCTCCATCATTTTCTATGATATCTTTTAGTTCTTCGGTTGACGAAATTGTCAACGTC
>CAZUSB010000011.1:9495-18130 GCA_964622895.1 uncultured Candidatus Saccharibacteria bacterium
TTGATATTTCGTTCACAAAAAGACAAAGTCTCTCTTGACGGGGTGGATCCATTTCAGATCCAACAAGCTTCACCAGACAACGGTGAGATTGCTGATCACGTTTTAAATCCAAACAAGAATTCTTTAACTTTGATTGAGTATGGAGACTTTCAATGTCCTGGATGCCAATCAATGTACCCGACAGTTAGCGAAGTTACCGAAAAATATGCCAGTTCTGTACAGTACGTATTTAGGAGCTATCCGCTTTCATATCATAAAAATGCCAAGGCTTCCTCGGCAGCCGCTGAGTCTGCAGGCCTACAAGATCGTTACTGGGATATGTTTGACTTAATTTATACGACACCATCAGAATGGGAAGATGCCGGTCCGACAGAGCGCACAGATGTCTTTTTACGATACGCCAAGCAATTAGGGATTGATGTAGATAAATTCAAAGCAGATATGGATAGCGAACGAGTCAAAAAGAAGATTAGCTTTGACACTAGCTTGGCACGAAAATCAAACGTTGAGGCGACACCAACTTTCTTTTTAGATGGCAAAAAGCTTGATACTGCGAGCTTGCGTACTGTTGACGATTTTAGCAAAATTATTGACGAAGCCCTTGCCACTAAAAAATAAACGTCTTTTTCAATTTAAAAACACCCCGGTGCCTTGGGGTGTTTTCTTTTTTTATTGTGCAATATAAGTTTGCCATTCGGCAGGCACCACATCCACTGCAACTTTTTTGCGTCGTGACGACACAAATTCTATTGCTATTGGCATGTGAGTTATGCTCCTTGTAGCTAATGTTCAGTCTCGTTTAACGACCTTTATTAATTGATTTATCACGAGACGCAAAAACAATAGTATCAAAATACGTTGACCGGGTCAAGCATAGCGTCTATCCGATAATTTGCGTACCAGCTCGTCCTTCAATAGCGTCGGCTGCCTCATAAGGGGTCGTGATAATAGCTTTACGTCCGACGCCAGACATTACAAAATCTATAGACGCCTCTACTTTTGGTAGCATACTGCCAGCCGCAAAATGGCCTTCATTTACATATGAGCTTAATTCTTGTGTTGTGACTCTAGACAATGGCAGAGCAGATGGTTTTCCAAAGTTTATCATCACTTGACTGACCGCTGTTAGAATCAATAGAACATCGGCGTCAATGATTTCTGCAACTTTTGCCGCTACAAAATCCTTGTCTACTACCGCCTCTACTCCTTTTAATTGGCCATCTTTTTGCATTATGACAGGTACGCCACCACCGCCACCAGTGATAACAATATTGCCAAAACCAAGTAGTTGATTTAGCTGATTTTTCTCTATGATATCAAGCGGTAAAGGTGACGGAACAACTTGACGCCATCCTCTGCCAGCATCCTCCTTGACTACAATATTTTCACCTTTAATAACTTCTAGCGCGTCTTGTTCTGACTGATAAAACTTGCCAATCGGCTTTGTTGGATCCTTGAACGCTGGGTCGTCAGGACTTATCAGAACCTCGGTCACAATAGTTATAGCTGAGCGCTCAATTCCGGCTTCTTTGAGCGCATTATTTATAACAAATTGCAACCAATAACCCATAGATCCTTGAGTCATGGCAATGCAAGTGTCCAAAGGCATGGCAGGATTATCGACAGTAGCTGAGTTTGCTTCTTTTTGAAGCATTACACCGATCTGCGGTCCATTTCCATGAACGATAGCGACATCGTGCCCCGCTCTAACCAAGCCCAGTAGTTGATGTGCGGTTTTTTTGGCGACTTCAATTTGCGAACTTGCTGATGCTTCGCCATCATCCTGAAGAGCATTTCCCCCAAGCGCTACGACTATTCGTGACATTTTTTTAACCTCCGATAACTGCCGAGGCTGTTATTACCACGATTGAAATAACCGACACTACAACCATGTATTTCCAAGTTCTTTTGACCCATACACCATATGATACCCGCGCTAATGCCAAGCCACCCATGACTGATGCAACTGTTGGGGCGATCATATTGACTACGCCTGCAGCCGTAGCAAACGCCGTGACGATAAGCGATCGATCAAGCCCAGCGAAATCGGCAAGTGGTGCTAAAATTGGCATTGTAGCTGTCGCTAAACCACTAGTTGATGGAATCAAGAAAGATAGCGGTAAGTATATCAAGAACGTAAACGCCGGTAAGAATAATGAGCTTACATTATGCAAAATTTGTTCCCCTGCGTGAATAATGGTATCCATAATGGCGCCGTCCATCATAACGACTGACACACCTCTTGCTACGCCGACAATCAATGCAACAGTTAGTAAATCCTTTGCTCCCCGTACGAACACTCCGACGTAATTATCCTCGTCGTCAACTCTGGTTTTTCTACCTTTATAAAATACCCAACCAATTAGCATTGATGAGAACAAGAATAGTGCCGAAAGTTGATCAAACCACCAGTCGCCAAGAGGCGGAATATTTCCTAGCAGCGCACCCAAAATCGGTATGCCAAGTATAAAGTTATTCATGTCTTCAAAGAATGTGATATTGAACTTGTACGCCCACGGAATCACGGAAATAATCATTACAACAAATGTTAGCGCGAATATCCAGACAATCGTTTGTCGTGATTTTGTAAATGCCGGGATAACGCTTTTAGCAACTTCTTCACCAGTTCGTAGTAGCTTTCTGTCTCCGCGCGAATCTGCTTTATACTTTCCTTCTTTGACGCCTTTTGCATAACGCATAGTAAAGACTATGGCCGCGATTGTCGCTAGTATTAAGATCACAAATCTCTCAATTATACCGTCACCCAGTGAAATGCCAGCGAAACCTGATGCAATTCCGGTTGAGAATGGGTTAACTGTTGATCCCAGCACACCTGCTCCAGCGCCTAATATGATAACCATAGCGGCTGTTGCGCCATTGTAGCCAGCGGCTAGCATAATCGGCACAACTAACGCATAAAACGCTACTGTTTCTTCTTGCATGCCATATGTCGTACCACCGATGGCAAAAAATATCATCAGAATTGGAATTATCCATTTTTCCCGACCCTTGAGCTTACGGATAATCTTGCCAAATAGTGCGTCTAGCGCCCCAGTTCTCATGGTTATGCCCAAGAATCCACCCAAGATCAAGATAAATAAGACAACGCTAATTGCATCGATTGTACCAGCAATTGGCGCCTGTAAAACCTCCCATGCGCCTTGACGGTGATCCGTCACTATGCCATCAGCATCTTCCGAGACTTTTGGAATCTCGCTGTATGTTCCAGCTATCGGTAATGGATCTGATCCATCCACTGGTGCCGTCATTTGGTATTGCCCAGACGGGATTATCCAGGAGAGTACAGCCATAGCAATAATTATGAAAAATATTATAACAAGAGCCGACGGCATCTTAAATTTATTTTTAGCTCGTCTTTTCTTTTTACTTTCTTGTACCATAATCTCTCCTTTTATTTAATTTAGGTTGTCAAAAATTTTAATACTAGAGCGTTAATGCCATAACTGCTTTGATAGTGTGCACTCGGTTTTCTGCCTGCTCGAAAACTACACTATTTTTTGAGCGAAAGACATCATCGGTTACTTCCATCGCTTTTAGTCCATACTTTTGCTCAACTTCTTTACCTGTTGTAGTATTTACATCATGAAAAGCTGGTAGACAGTGTAGAAATATGACATTTGGGTTGTGTGTCGCGTTTAATAGGTCTCGATTGACCTGAAAGCCCTGCAGTTGTTTGATGCGCTCTTCAAATTTATCTTCTTCACCCATAGACACCCAAACATCAGTATATACAACATCTGCTCCATTCGCCGCCTCATAAAGATTGTCAGTAATGGTAATTTTTGCTCCGGTATCTTTTGCAATGTCTTGCGCTAGATTTATCATCTCTTCGGTCGGGAAAAGCTCCCTTGGCGATGCTATTCGAAAGTCCACGCCTAATTTTGCCGAAACTATCAATAAGCTGTTTGCTACATTGTTACGACCGTCTCCAGAATATAGCAGTTTGACCTTTTTAAAATCAGGAAAATACTGACCGATAGTCATAAAATCTGCCAATGCTTGAGTTGGATGAAATTTATCAGTTAGTCCGTTCCATACAGGTACACCTGAATATTTAGCGAGACCTTCAACTGTTTCATGATCAAATCCACGAAACTCAATGCCGTCAAACATTCGCCCCAATACAATCGCCGTGTCTTCTAATGATTCTTTTTTACCTAGCTGAATATCGTCTTTTCCTAAATACTCTGGCGCCACCCCCAAATCGTTCGCTGCCACCGTAAATGCACACCGAGTCCTAGTTGAAGTTTTTTCAAACAACAACGCAATATTTTTCCCTTGGTGAATCCGATGCTCAATCCCTGCTCTTTTCAGCTGTTTATACTCATTTGCTGTATCTATGAAAAACAAAATATCTTCCGGCGAATAATCCGCCAGTGTTAAAAGTGAGCGTCCGTGGAAATTTTTTGCCATCTTAGTAAATATCCTCACGTATTATCGGCATGCTCATGCAGCGAGGGCCACCTCTACCACGACCAAGCTCCGAGCCATCCACTTCTATCACCTCTACTCCGTGATCTCTCAACAACTGATTCGTCACATAGTTGCGATCGTAAGTCACCACTACACCTGGCGCTATCGCCAACGTATTTGTGCCATCATTCCATTGCTCTCTTGCTGCCGCCACGGGATCGCCGCCACCGCATTCTATTAGCTGGATATTTTGTGTTTTTAATGAATCTTCTAGGACTTTTTTAATATCTGTTTCTTTGGTAATTGTTGGTTTAAGAGGGTCTTCGCCCCGCTCTATGATATAGGTGTTTAACTTACCACCATCACGCAAAATAGCCGGGTGAACGGTAAATTTATCATAATCAATCATCGTAAAGACCGTATCTAAATGCATAAATGCTCTAGTTTTTGGAATCTCTAAGGCCAACACACGCTTAATATTTGAACCGGTAAATAGTTTGTAGGCAATTTTTTCAATTGCTTCAGGCGACGTACGCTCAGACACGCCGATAGCAACCACTTCGTTACTGAGAACCAAGATGTCTCCACCCTCTACGGAAAAGCGACCGTAACGATCCGACCACAAAGGTACACGAGTCGTCGCAAAACGAGGGTGATATTTTAATATATATTCCATAAATAACGACTCGCGTCTCCGTGCCGGAAAATGCATTTTATTTACAGAGACGCCTTGGCCAATAGCGGCTGCTGGATCACGAGTAAAGTATAGATTTGGCATCGGATCCAAATAAAATGGGTAATCATCTGCAAAATAGCTATGCAAAAGTGCGCCATCAGATTCAGAAAATGAAATCTCATTTCTTCTCACGCCGGCCATTACTTTTCGCACCATCTGGTTAGTATCCATACCACCAAGATAGTCTATCAAGCCGTAGGTCGTGCGCCGATCACCTTGTTTAGACGCACGCACCATGTCAGATATAAATCGCATCTTGACGTCCGGGCTACTGAGCGCTTCTGTCGTTAGCTGATCAAGATACAAAACTTCTACCCCTCGACTTCGTAAAACATCAGAAAAAGCATCATGCTCCATCTGTGCTCGCTCAAGATACGGGATATCATCAAATAGTAATCTTTCTAGATATTCTGGGGTTAAACCTTCTAGTTCTTCCCCTGGGCGATGCACGACCACAGTCTTTAGTTGCCCAATTTCTGATTTGATATTTACTGGTTGTTCGTTCATTTTCCCCACCCTTAAAAATTTTAGTTTTACTAACTTTATTTTACCATAAGCATAATATAAAATCTATGGAGTTTTGTGCCGAAATTAATTCATGGGTATTGTATATTTTGTTACTTTATGGTATAATGATATGGGGTGACAAAGTGTCACTCTTGCCCTTTTATAGGAGGCTGGTATGAATAATGTCCTGCTGAATAGTTCCATCCCCATAAGCTTAGTCGGCTCAAGAGAAGTTGTTGAGGGATCTCCCTCAAAGCGTCAACGTCTTTTGTTGGCCCTAGACGATATTTTTGGTTCGCGGCAAATAGCTCGCCAAATAATAGACGAGCTTGGGCTTGACAGGTACGAACCTGTAGTCGTCTTGTACCTGCAGCATAGGCTGTCTGCAGAGGCTAAGGTACAGAATATCCGCTTCAAGGGTGGATATGCGCCGGCTACCTTCTTGATAGCCGTTGAACAAGGTGGATGGATAACCATAATGATGGACTTTACTGGCAACGCTGTGTGCGACATTGTCGCCACACTGGATCAAGCTGTCCAGTCCCTCCTGCAGGCCTACCTCAGTCCTTATGATGGACAGGTTGACCTGCCAACGCTTGAGCCTGCGCTCAGAGAGTGCATTGCTCAAGCCTTCAGCGCCCTTCCCGTGGAAGATTAGCACTGAACTCGCCCCGTCATTTACTTTTTAAAAGTATTGCGACGGGGCTTTAACTTTCACTCTACACATAAAAATATCCCTCGCTAACCTGAGGGATATTTTTATAATTAGTTTAACTATTTAACTATTTTTTAGCTGAACCCATAAGAACTTTAACGTCTTTGCGGATTTGCATAGCATAGCCAATGTTCACTACACCGTGAACTAGAGCGTAAAGACCTAGAACCCAGATAAATGCTAGAGATGCTGGTAGTGGGTAAACCATGATTACAATCGCAACTACGATCCCCAAAAGTCCAGTAACAACCCACATCCACTTACCTTCTTCTTTGGTTGCATAAGATGCAATAACAAGGTCATATAGAGCCTGAACAAAGATGGTAATTGCAAGTAATATAACTAGTAGTTGAGCAGTAATTAGGGGATTACGGATCAAGAAGATACCGATCCCTAAACTAACTACTGACATAAGTAGTGATAGCCACCACAAATTGTCTTTGGTGATACTAGATAGGGCATGTACCAGTCCCAAAATACCACCAATGATTGTGAATAGGCCAACCAAAAAGACCAATGTTGCTGCGGTTAGCGCTGGCCAAAATAGAGCTACAAAACCAAAGACAATTGCTAGCACGCCAGATAGTACTAGGAACCACCAAACCTCTTTAGTTAATTTTTTTGCTTTGTTAAACATATAACAAACCTCCGTTAAAATATATTTGTAACTTCATTATACAATGTATCAATTGCACTTACAAGCACTAGCAAAAACATATTGTGCTAATTGTTGCTTTTTGTGTTTACCAACACTCTTAAGATAGAAACGTATAGCCAGACTAGAGTCAATACTAGACCGAATGAAGCATACCACTCTGCTTTTTTACTGAGTTCATTTTCTATGCCTTGCGTAATCACCTGGTAGTCCAAGAAAAGGTTAAGCGACGCAATAAAGACGATGATCAATCCAACGATCAAACCCCAAGTCCCACTATAGGAGATACCCATAAATCCAGGGATAAAAATCGACAAAATCCATTCTACGAGTAAAAATGCCAATACACCGAATGTTGCGATGGTGACAATAGAGCGAAACTTGTCGGTTACCTTGACCATGCCTGCTGCATAAAGTAAGTAGGAAACGACCGCAACACATAGGGTTATCAAAACTGCTTGCGTCACGATACCATTCCACATAACATCAAAAGCTCGTGATATTACACCTAGGTAAAATCCTTCTAAAGCCGCATAAAGCATGACTGATAAGAGCCCTGGTTTAATCGCCGCCCAAAATCCGACAATAAATAACGCGATCATTCCACCCCAAAGAAGTCTTGTGGTTGCGGTCTCTAATAGTCCTGGCAACGCAAGCCAGCCCCATACGCCTGCTGCAATCAGCACCGCAAATGTTAAGCCAATTTTTCCTAAGGTGCCACTGAGTGTCATTACCCCTGCTTTATTTCCTTCAGCAAATCTATCCATTTGGTTGGTAGATAATGCTGGGTTTGCCGCTACATCCATTTTTTCTCCTTTTTTATAACCTATTTTAAAAATTAAATGCCCCGAGCGCTTTCAATCCACACCTTGGTGACAACGCCATCATTGATATATAAATTAACTCGTCCTTCCCGAAGGTCCATCGTAGCAGGCAGAGGTTGCCCATCGCGCTCTAGCACTCTAATTGGCGTGTCTGCAGCTTTTGCCTTGTCTATAGCTTCTTGTTCGGTTAATCCGACAAAATCTTCTTCTTCAAACATTTCGCTCCTCTCACTAGTTCCCTTTTCTGGGCGCCTATCGTTATCACTAGAAACGTTCATGTCACGCTCATAAAACCGCACCCCATTGATGTCGCAGGCTCGCTCCACCCTGGTCCAAGTTTTTGTTTCTATCACTTCTGAGCCAAATGCTGTCCTACACTCCTGGAAGCTTGTTACCACTACTGGCGACCTTCCTGCCAACATCGCTAAAGCGATACCTAAAATTACTATAACAATTGCTTCTGTCACGATAATCAACGTAGTTATATCACGTTTATTTGTATTATCGTTTGATTTCTTTGCTTTTTTATCCATATAACAAGTATACTATCATCAGTATGAAAATAAAATCAACTCGTGCTTTTTTGCCCGCCTTAATCTTCTTGACAGGGTTAGTTGTTGTCTTTATTTCCATCTCTATTCCTGCTCTCGCTATTACACCCGTCTCCCAGAGCTATCTAGCCAATAAAGAAATACCTCTCGGCTCACCAATCGCCGGCGTAGGCATGAAAGCGACTACCAATACAAAAATCGTTGCTAGTTAGT
>CAZUSB010000011.1:18230-19698 GCA_964622895.1 uncultured Candidatus Saccharibacteria bacterium
TCAACTACCATCAACAATTTCCACACCGCAAGATTTAGCGCTTTTGATTCTTGATGTAAAAAAATGCGCCAAATGGTATTTGCAGTGTCATAATGCTCAGCAAGCAAAGGTCATTTATTCTGAAAAACAACCTGAGATTTCTAAAATAGCTAAAGAGTTAATTGCTTCTTGGGACAAACAAAAACCACTCACCCCAGAATCACTAGAAAAGTATCTATTTGATTTAGAAAAAACTGCTCATAGTGCGCCAATTGTCACTATTACGCTTGCCAGTCCTGCCTCGCAAACAGTTCGCCAAACAATAGCAAGTTGGTGTAGAGAGAATCTTCATCCTGAAGTGCTGATCTCGTTTGAATTTAATTCATCCCTTCTAGGTGGCATGACACTCAGAACTGACAGTAAATTTTACGATTGGTCTTTTTATAATAAATTAACCAACCACAAAAAATTATTTTCTGAGGTACTAGGCTGATGCAAGCAAACGACACTTTCCAAAAATTAGTAGTGAGAGGCAACCTAACCGGTGAAGTAATTGCCACTAACCGTTTTATTGTCGAAGTAAAAGGGCTTGAGGGTATTAGAGTCGGGGCTCAGGTTTTATTTGCAGATGGACAACGAGGTATGGTGCGCGAGACCTATGGCAGTCGTGTTGTTTTGTATAACATTAACACCGAGCACATTGACCTAGGCACACCTGTAGTAGAGGAGCACGACAAAATTTTAGTCCCAGTTGGACCTGGAATGATAGGTCGTGTCGTCAGTCCGATGGGTGAGCCACTAGACGGCAAAGGCCCGATTACCGCTAAAAAATCTGCTGGCATTTTTACCCCTGCCCCGGGTATCATGGATCGTAAAATGCTTGACCAACAACTAACCAGTGGCGTAACAGCAGTTGATAGTTTTTTCCCGATTGTTATGGGTCAGCGTATCGCAATTTTAGGTGATAGCAAATCCGGCAAGTCAACTTTCCTTTCTCAATTAAGTGCCACCCAGCATGATTCGGGTACGATCGTGGTTTATGTTTTGATTGGCAAACGAAGAACAATTAGAAAGCTTAGCAAAGACTTACAAAACTAGTGAAAAAGTAACCGTCAATGGCATTACTATTCATTTTGCAACTTCTGCAAAAGGTCCTCAATCAGTACTATTTATTAAAAATGGATTATTAGTCACTATTCGTTCTAGTGTTACGATTCCACAAGACAAGTGGATTGATTATATTAGCTCTTTGCAGTAACTTCTAGTTCTAGCTTGTGGTAGCCTGATTCTTTACCTAAACCACAGGTTATACCAAATCGCCAGTAACAGCCCAATGATTATCAGCACCAACGTATTGATAATCATCACCACGACTATTTTATTACGTCTTTTTCTAGATCTATCACGACCTGGAGTGTGGCTTTTTTTGTGAACTTGCATGTTATTTACCTATTTTGTTGATGCTGTTCAATTGCCTTTGTGACTTTCC
>CAZUSB010000012.1:0-17288 GCA_964622895.1 uncultured Candidatus Saccharibacteria bacterium
CTTGGTTCAGTGCTAATTCTTTCAACAGTATTTAATGTACGAAGATTAATAGCGCCACTCCCTGTGATTATTAATTTAATTATAGCGCATCAACGTCTCTTAGCTGTTAACACTACGATATCGCTTCATATTTGGAAAATAATTATCTCTCGTTACACCATTATTACGATACGGCCTTACGATATTTGTCAAAGGAGGCATTGTCAAATCTTTATAATTATATTCCTGTTCTAGAAAGTGCAAAAACAGAGCTATATGATCTTCAAAATCGTAATCAGTAGAAGAATGAAAGCCTGTTATATGTGAGCGACACCGTCTTCCATAAGGAGAATCATGGGCTGTATAATATGCTTTTACTGGCATAATTATTTGATTTCCACTAGAATCTATACCACTTAAACCTTCTTTAATACGTTGTTCGTCTGCAATCGCAAGATGAACCTCAATAGAATTTTTAAGATCGGGGTGGACGTCAATGAAATCTTCTATTGCATGACTAAGTTGCGCGCCGCTTATAGCCCAGTCATCTAAAAATATTACCTTCAGATTCGACGGATCAACATCAACAGAATTGTCATAACCAATCATAAATCTATCGCCGTATTTTAATATTTCGTCATCAGAGAAAAATGAAAGAATATTTTCTAGAAAAAATTCATCGCTCTTAATTTGAGCTGAATCATCATAATTGATATAACCACCACTAGCAGCAACCGCTCCTGTCATAATAACGATCTTTAATTCTTCGTTCTCGTCAAGATCCGACATCCAATAGGCTGCCATGGCCGCAGACGCCTCATCAAACTCCTTCTTCCCAATAAAGCTGATCGATTCTAGCATTCTGGATGCTTGCTTACCAATTTCAGATTGACTAGATGCCACAGTTTTTAAGAATCCACAAAGTTGTTTTAGCGAGACCTGTTCTGTTTTTGTGAGAATTTTTTCGGGTGAGTCTTCTACCGGCGTGTCTGCGCCGTACACTCTTTGGCTAGAGACGATATGACTCAGAAGATTATTGCGGCTCTCATCAGATGCCTGATTCTCAATAAATGGGGCTTTTTTAACAGACCCTTCCCTACTAAGACGCTCTATTACATCGTCACAAGTCAGTCTTTCTTCTGCATCAGCCAGATTTAAAATGTCGGGTACTGACAGCAAATCCACTTGCCCGCTCCCTGTAATCAGATATTGATCTAAGTTTTTTTCTAACATTAATAAAATCAGTCTTTTACTTCTGCATACTATTATAACACAATGTGCGATATAATGCAAGTTCAATAGTATCTCGCGTAGCTATACACGACCCCAGATTTGCTATAATAGATACATGCAACGAGTACCGCTAGCTGAGAGAGTTCGTCCCAAGACCTTGTCTTCTGTCGCTGGACAAAAGAATTTAATTGGAAAAGGCAAGATTTTGACAAATATTGTCAAAAATAAAGAGCCCGTCAATATGATTTTTTGGGGTCCTCCTGGAACTGGCAAAACTACCCTTGCGCGGATTGTAGCAAATGAGTTTAATGCTGATTTTATAGAGATTTCTGCCGTAACTAGTGGCAAGAAAGATGTTGAAAAGGTCGTAGAGCACGCCAAGCAAAATTGGAACCTCAAAATTCGCACCGTTTTGTTTGTTGATGAGATTCATCGTTTCAATAAAGCCCAGCAAGACGCGTTTTTACCTCACGTAGAGAGCGGTCTGATTACCCTACTCGGTGCGACGACTGAGAATCCTAGCTTTGAGATTATTAGCCCACTTTTATCACGTAGCCGTGTGCTGGTTTTGGAATATCTGACATCCGCCGAGATAAAGCAAATTATTCAAAAAACTCTAAAAGACGAATACCCAAAAACCACTATTACCGACGAGGCTCTGAACTACCTAATGGAGCTCTCTGGTGGCGATGCACGTTTGGCGCTCGGCAATCTAGAAATGACGTTGAGTCTAAACAGTAAAAATATTACTACCGAGATCGTCAAGACTGCCTCCCAACGTATCGTTCCCGGTTATGACAAAAAAGGTGATATGCATTATGATGTTATCTCCGCTTTTATAAAGAGCCTGCGCGCAAGCGATGTAGAAGCGACACTTTATTATATGGAACGGATGCTGCAGGCCGGTGAAGATCCAAAATTCATCGCTCGTCGCATGGTGGTGTTTGCCAGTGAAGATATAGGACTGGCTGGCAATGGCGCTTTGGGGCTTGCTCTCAGTGCTTTTGAGGCGGTAGAAAAGGTCGGTCTACCTGAAGCAAGTTACGCACTTTATCATGTAGCGACCGCCCTGGCTCGATCAAAAAAATCTCGTGAGATAGCACATTATATGCCTCAAATCCGTGCTTTAACGAAAAAGTATCCCAATTCACCTGTTCCCTTGCATATCAGGCAGGCTCCGACAAAACTGATGCGAGATCTTGATTATGGCAAGGATTATAAGTGGGAGGCCGGCTTTAAACACGACAAGGGTTATTTACCTCAAGAAATCAAAGATTTTAAGCTACACCCCTAAATATTCGCTTTTTGCGCGCGTTTTCGGACATTGGCGTCTAGATGTCGTTTTCGTAGCCGCAAGTTTTTTGGCGTAACTTCAAGCAACTCATCGTCATTGATAAAATCTATCGCCTGCTCTAGGCTCATTTCAGTAAATGGCGTCAATTGAACTGTTCCGTCGGATGATTTTGATCTCATATTGGTCAAATGTTTTGCTTTGCAAACATTTATCTCTAGGTCTTCCTTGCGATTATAAAGCCCAATTATCATGCCGGCATAAACATCGACACCAGGACCAACGAACAATACACCCCGCGCCTCGGCTGATTGCAAAGCATACGGAGTAGTGACGCCAGGCTCAAACGCAATTAGCGCTCCCCCACGATTATTTGGTAGCTTTGTCCCCACAGGAATATATGAATCAAATAGGCTATTCATGATAATTGTACCCTTGGTAGCGGTTAGAAGGTGGTTTCGTAGCCCTATAAGTGCGCGTGTCGTTATTTTATAAGTTTGCAGTACCGCTCCTGTTGAAAGTGTTTCCTGTTTTATCAGTTCAGCATGTCGCTGACCGAGCTCTTGGCTGACAACACCAACGTATTCGGGTGCTATTTCCACAATTAATTCTTCGAGTGGCTCTTGTTTTTCTCCGTTGACCTCAGTTAAAACAACTTGTGGGCGACCAACTTCCAGTTCATAACCCTCACGTCGTAGCGCCTCTATCAAAACAGATAAATGCAACTCGCCTCTTCCCGAAACAATGAATCCAATTCCATCTTCTTTCACTCTCAGGGCAACGTTGGTTTCTAGCTCTTGGTTTAAACGGCTACCAATCTGCCGGCTAGTATTAAATTCACCCTCTTTCCCTTTGAATGGGCTAGTATTTGGCCCAATATACATGCTTAGCGTCGGCGCTTCAAGCTGGATTGTCGGTAGCGCCTCAGGGTTTTCGGCGTCGCCAATCGTATCCCCGATATGCGCATCAGCCACCCCAGTAATCGCAACGATATCGCCAGCGCCTGCTTGACTGATTTCTTCTTTTTCTAGGCCACGATAGCTAAAGATCTTGTCAATTTTAGTTTTTTTGATCTCTGTGCCATCCTTTATCAGACTTACGGGCATATTTTTTTCTATTTTTCCACGATGAATGCGCCCGATAGCGTATTTACCGAGAAAGGAATCGTACTGTAAAGCGGTGATCAGTAGCTGCAAAGATCCGTCCGAATCTGTTTGCGGTGCCGGCACTTCGTCTTTTATTGCTTGAAAAATCGGTTGTAAATCTGCGTTTTCGTCGGCATTTTGAGGCAAGCTCGCCCAGGCCTTACCTTCACGCGCTACAGCATAATAAGTTTTGTACTTTAATTGGTCTTCATTGACCGCCAGTTCCAAGAACAAATCAGCAATTTCGTCTTCTACTTCTGCAATGCGAGCAAATGGCTTGTCTATTTTATTGATAACAACTACCGGTTGCAAGCCTAAAGCTAGCGCCTTTTTCAAAACAAACTTGGTCTGAGGCATTGGGCCTTCAGCCGAGTCCACCACCAATATGACACCGTCAGCCATATTTAGCGTACGCTCAACTTCTCCTGAAAAATCCGCATGTCCAGGTGTGTCTATGATATTAATCTTGAGATCATCATAGTAAACTGCTGTTTGCTTGGCGGTAATGGTGATGCCGCGCTCGCTCTCCTGGTCGCCACTGTCCATAATCAGAGTTTGCGCCATTTCTGACTGATTATCTCTAAAAGTTTTGCTCTGTTTTAATAACCCGTCAACCAGGGTTGTTTTGCCATGATCTACGTGGGCAATGATCGCAATATTGCGGATATTTTCTACAGATTTTTTCATATAATTATCTTTTTTCGTTAAAATAGCTGGAAAATCCAGCCAAATGATTACCTAATTCAACTTTATTATAGTTCATTTGGTGAAATAATGCAAATCAGGGTGCGTGCACACTATGTTGTTATGGTGTAAAAGATGGCGTCTGATTGACAATTACCGTGTTTTAGTGTATTATACTAGGTATATCTAATCACAACAACGTGGTTAGGTCGTCCTTGAAAGGTGAAAAGGTGAATCATGGGAGTAATAAGATGGTTGTCAACTCGCAAAGAAGCGCGCCAGCGCCACAAGGCGCAGGTGCAAATCAAGCGAACCCTGGAGGGGCTCGATCAATTTCTGGCTGAGGTACCCGAAGTTGGGGAGAACCTCACAGGGTGGGCAAAAGCCATCCCTGGGTATAAAAGGTCATTTGGCCTTTCCCCGATGCAGGTAGAGTTGCGCAGAAATGCAGCAACTTATGTCCGAGGGAAAACAGGCATTGCCCTTCTGCGGTCTCTTAAGATTAAAAATGAGGTCGCTTTTGAGCAGATAGAAACCGCCGCTGAGAAACTGGCGGCCCATGCGTCTCTCGCTCAAGAAGAATTGAGAAGCAAGGGCATAGCGGTGGCGCCGCTCGATGAAATAACCGGAGTTGCTTTACTCCACCACTGCTGGTGGGTGAAGAAACGCCCCGAGTACGCCTAAGGACGGGGGTCTGTGGTATCACAGACCCCCATTTTCATTTCCAAGACAATAATCTTGAAAAATACTAGTAAAATGGGTATAATTAACAAAGTACCCACCTTATGCGCGCTTAGCTCAGTTGGCTAGAGCATCTCGTTTACACCGAGAGGGTCGGGGGTTCGAGTCCCTCAGCGCGTACCAAAAAACATTCTCGCTATAAAAGCGAGATTTTTAAATTCTATCTAATATTTTTATCGTTTCAATCAAACTTGGTGCGCGCGAGAGGACTTGAACCTCCACAGGATTGCTCCCACTACCACCTCAAGGTAGCGCGTCTACCAATTCCGCCACGCACGCATAACTCTAGTTTAGCGATTTTACTAGCATTTGTAAACCGTTACGATCCTACTAGCATTGCAAGTCCGTGCAGCTCAAAACTGGCCCGAGCTAGTCAGTCATCACTGGGCATGACATTTTCCGCCCACAGCTTTAATTCCTCCAGTATGAAGGCCTTGTCTTCTGACAACTCTTGCCCGCTATATTTTTGCAAGCCCTTTAAAAACTCTGGCCATTGCTCTTTTATCCGTTGACTGCGCCAGTCTTCCCACTCTTGAGCCTCAGTTTGACTGAGACTTTTAGGAAAGTTTCTCGCTTTGTAGTGCAGCAATAGTTTGCTTAATCTCTCGTCTACGAAGTTCGGATGGAAGTCTGCCAATTTTTCTCCTCCAGCACTGCGTATGTCCAGCATCGGCTTTCTGTCCTTATCAGTCAAGAATCCGTCGTATAATTGCCCCTCAACATGTGCTTGTTTTTTGAACGGCTCGGCATTTTCATAAATAGTGCGGATCTTTTCAGCAAAGTCTGGGCGCGACATCAATGCTTTTTGATGCTTAGCAACAATTTCCGACGATAACCCTACCCTTTCCCAGCCATCATCTTTTTGTAAAACTGATAAAGGCGCGATTGCTGGCGCTTGATTTGCCTTGAACTCTTTTACTGGCAATACTACAAATCCTTCTTTTTGCCTCTCTTCCCACGGCGCAAATAACTTAGCCTCTAGCTCGCTAATTGATAAATCAAAAAACTCAGTCGGGTCATGGCGTAAATCATAAACAACTAGATTACTGTTGCGACCAGCAGTCAGCGGAAAAGCAACGGTAGTTTTGGCAAATTTTTCGTCATAGCGGCCGCTTGTATAGACAAATGGTTGTTTATTGTCTAGATTAGCCAATTTTTGCACTTGCTTTTTGTCACGCATAGAAAGTAAGTAGTCAAAAAGTTGGGGCTGTTTGTCTTTTATCATGGCGGTAACAGCGATTAACGCTTCCACATCACTCAAGGCGTCGTGAGCTTTTAAGTGGACTAAGTTATTTTCTTTGGTCAAAAGCTCTAGACGATTGGTTGCCTTGCCCTCGCTATCTACTGGCCACTTTATTCCCTCTGGGCGCAGCGCTCGAGTCATCCGCACGACATCTAAAATATCCCAACGAGAACGACCATCTTTCCAGCTCCATTCATAAGCGTCATGGAAATTGCGCCAAAATAAATGGCGGATAAACTCATCATCAAAACGAACGTTATTAAAACCTATAGTGATGGTATTTGGTGTAAAAATTTCCTCAGCCAAAATCTTGGCGAACTCAGCCTCACTATAGCCTTCGTCTAGTGTTTTTTGTGGAGAAATACCTGTAACCATCAGCGCGTCAGGCGACGGCAAAATATCATCATTTAGCTTGACCAGTAAATTATAGGGCTTACCGATTGGTTTTAAGTCTTTATCTGTGCGGATTCCGGCAAACTGCATGATCCGATGATCTCGTGGATTAAGACCGCTGGTTTCAAGGTCGTAAAAAAAGTAAGTTTGGTTCATGATGCCCCTCCTATTGTTCGAGTAAAGTAAATTTATTGCCGGCTATTTTGACCGTACTTTCGCCTGTCGCGCCTTGTCTTCTGAGCTCATGCTCAATCCCTAATCGTCTCATAATATTACGCAATCTATTGACACCCTCTGGGTTGCCAAAGTCAGTTCGACGACTGAATTTTTCTATCTTTGCTCCGGTAACTTTGTATACGACTAGCCCGATATCGTTTGGCTCGAGTCTTTCAACTTGCCAAGTATTTGATTTTTCTTGCGTCGTCAATGAAATAACAGGTATATCACTACCACTAAGCTCGTCTAATTCCTCAGTCTTTTGCCTAGATAGCTCAACTGACTGTCTCAATGCTCGCAAAACTTCGGTCAATCCCTTGTGTGCTTGCGAAGATATGACAAAAATCTGCGCGTCAGGTGCTATTTTTTTAAGTTCATCTACTTGCATCTGCACTATATCATCATCTAGTCCTTCGGTTTTGGTGATTGCGATTACCTCAGGCTTGTCTGTTAAGTCAATTTTATAGTTTTTTAGCTCCTGGCGAATAGTCTTATAGTCTGCCGCAATATCATTGCTATAGGCGTCAATTAGGTGTAATAAGACCGCGGTGCGTTCTACGTGGCGCAAAAATGCATCACCCAGACCTTTGCCGTCGCTCGCACCCTCAATTAGGCCTGGGATATCAGCAATCAAAACGCTACCTTCGTCTATATCGGCCACTCCAAGATTTGGAGTGATAGTGGTGAAAGGATAATCAGCTATCTCGGGACGCGCGTTACTCACTACACTCAAAAAAGTAGATTTTCCAGCATTTGGCAACCCTAGTAAACCGACATCGGCCAATAATTTAAGCTCTAGCTCGGCCTCGTAGACTTCTCCGTCCTCACCTTTTTCGGCGATGCGAGGCGTCTGACGAACTGATGACTTAAAGTGCGCATTACCAAAGCCACCATCACCACCAATTGCTATAATTTCTTGTTGCCCATCTTCACTGAGATCCGCAATAATCTCGTCATCTCGCCTAACAATAGTGCCGACAGGAACTTTAACTACAAAATCAGCTCCTGATTTGCCGCGCTTGTTCCTTTTGGCGCCATTTTCACCAGACTTAGCTTTTAATTCAGGTTTATAACGAAAATCTATCAACGTATTGAGGTCATCGGTTGCTTCAAAAATAACGTCGCCTCCACGCCCGCCATCGCCTCCGTCTGGACCACCCTTGTCTACATAAATTTCATGACGAAAAGAAACGGCACCATCGCCTCCTTTTCCGGCTGCAACTAAAACTTTGGCTGTATCTACAAACATATAATCCTATCATAACAAAAGCGCCTCCGTAAATACAGAGGCGTTTGATAGTCTAGGGGATTATTATCTTAGTGAATAAACGTCCACTTGCTCTGTGCATCGGCCATAGAAACGGTTTCACTACCGATTCGGTTCCAGCCAGCCTTACCGTTCATGTCAGAGATTGTAACGGTGCCATTGGCATAATCAACACTTTCCACATAGCCGACATGACCATACCCACCGGCACGTGTCTGGAAAATTGCACCGGGTGCTGGCGTGCCATTTACAAGGTAGCCATTAGAACGAGCTGCACTTGCCCAAGTATTGGCATTACCCCAGAAGCTACCGACTGGTCGCCCTGACTGAGCTCGACGCTCGTAAGCATACCAGGTACACCAACCACGTGCATATTTATTGCCAACGGATCCGCTACGGAATGATCCAGCACTGCTCACACGAACATTAGAGTTACTGTTTCGCGTCGTCACTTGAGTACGAGGCGCAACATAACCTGGTCGCTCCTCTTCGGGAAGCTCTGCACTCGGTAAAATGATCGTATCACCTTCTTTGACTCCTGTTAGTTCAAGGTCATTAAAGAGCACTAAACGATCGGCCGATACTTTGTATTTTTCAGCGATCTTTTCTACAGTATCATCAGCCTTGACAGTATAGTTCACACCGTCGGTAGGTAAAATTTTAATTACCTTGTCAGTCTCTAGCGCGTCTCCGGTTAGATTATTTGCCCATTTGACGGTCTCTTTGGAAATACCGTATTGCGCTGCCACAGTATCAACAGATTCTCCTTCTTTGACGGTATGTTCAATTACTTCTCGTTGCACTACAGTATCTGTTGCCACCTGTGGTGTATCTGTTGTCGCTACGTCTTTAATGGTAGCGACTGGTACCTCTTCGGTAATTTGCGCTGAGATCGCCAAGTTTGATACGTTTGGTGCTACCCATAAATTGGCGCTATCAGCGATATCTGATGCAACGAGTGCAATTGTGGCTTCGTCAGCCACTAAATTGGCTTTGATGTCAGTATTTGCTTCTTTTTTACTTACAATAGACGAATTGGTTGTGGCACTTGACTGATAGCCATATGCTACAACGCCAATCAGCGCCACAAATAGGACGCTATAAAGTGCAAGTGATGATTTTTTGAGCTTAATATGTGTCTTGCGACGTTGAATTCTTTTTTGACTTGCCTGCTTTGCAGGTGATTTTCGCCTTGCGACCAATGCGCTTGGCTGTTTTGAGTTACGAATTATACTTCTCCTGCTACAAAGTTGCCCTCGTAGCCTCTACCGTCTCTGTCTTTCTTCTCGCAGGAAAAGGATGTATTCGACCTTTGATTTTATAATATTGTTCAGAGTTAACATCCGTGCGACACGTCTGGTAGGCCCATTTGTATTTTGCACTCCCACCTATAAAACCAGTTCTCGTAACACACTGGCTATAGCCAAAACTACAAATGCGCTAAAAGTATTATAGCAATAAACACTTTTTTTGGCAATATTTCTTGATGTTATTTTCATGTTCCTCAAAAGTATGAGCAAAATACGCCTTGTCATCATCACCATGTAAAAAGAATAGGTATGTCGTATCTGCAGGATGCGCCACTGCTTTTAGCGCTGCCAGACCAGGTGTAGCAATCGGACCAGGTGTTAAGCCTTTGTAAATACGAGTATTATAGGGGTCGTCTAGATATATACTGCGTTTGATACCTTTTTTGTCGGCGATATATTGATATGTTGGATCTGACCCCAGAGGCATATCTTTTTCTAGTCTTGAGAAAAATACTTGTGCGATCTGCGCCTCTTCCCCGCCACTAGCCTCTCGCTGAACAATAGAAGCTAGTGTAATTGCTTGAAAAAGTGTAAGATTCTGCTCTTTATAGGCTTTTATCAGGTTATTTTGTGTCAAAGCCTTGTAGAACTGATCAAATGTCGTCTCTAAAATATCTTCAACTGACGCACTTTTTGAAAAAGCATACGTCTCGCCATATATATACCCCTCCAAATCTGCCTCTGCCGGTTTCCCTGCAAAAAGTGGTGATTTGTAATCTTTTTTGAGAGCTTTTTCAATTTCTTGATCAGAATAACCAGTTTCTTTGAGCACCTTGACGTTATCCGCTAGAGTTGCTCCAGGTAAGAATGTGATAGAGAAATTATCAACGCGACCGACAACGAGATAGTCTGTTACCTGTGCAACAGTAAGAGCCGGAGACAAAGAATAAGTTCCGGCCTGTAATTTCCCACCAACTCCCGTGAGCTTAGCATGAATCCTAAAGGCTTGTGCGCTACGAATTATCTTGTCTTTTTGGAGTTGTGAGGCAATCTCGGCAGGCGTAGAACCAGATTTTATGACGACTGTTTTAACTGAACCTGATTTATCTAGAGGACCAGTACTGAAATTGTACCAAAACAACACAGCCATAAAGGTAAAAATCAATACCACCAATATAATACTGATGATTTTAAGCGTCGTTTTTTTGCGATTACGATATTTAAGCGCCTGATACATAGTGCTCCTCTAAATAATCCTGCAAAATAATCGCAGCTGCTTCTGCGTCAATCTCACTCTTTGTGTATGGCTTGCCATATGATTTTAGTCTTTCTTCAGCTAACACACTCGTCAATGACTCATCTTGAAATACAATCTCCACATCCATATCTTGCAATTTTTTGGAAAATTCTTGGGAATATTCAGACTGCTTAGTCAAGTCACCTCGTTGATTTCTCGGTAGCCCTACAACAATTACGTCAATTTCATGACGAATCACAATCTCGGCGATTTTTTCTATCTCCTCACCGTCAACATCAATCGTTTCGTATGGCACTGCAAGATTAACACCAGTGTCTCCGAGGGCAGTACCTATCCTGACGTGGCCGACATCCAAGCCTAACAAATTCAGTTTTTTACTCATCTTTTTTGTCAGAACTATTGGAGTTTTTTGTTGATTCTAAAGTGAAATCAACCTCTATCTTATTATCATTATCTGGTACTCGTGTTACCCAGAAATAGCTAAATTTCACCTCAACCTCGCTCACGCCGTCAATTTCTTTTAGCTGTTCACGTATTTCCCCGGCTTTTTTGCCTCGAGCTATCTCTTTGATTTGCTCGGCCTCTAATTTTGGTCCGACCTTGGCTATGGCAGTAATTTTAACTCGTTCTTTACCTCCGCTCACAGTAAATTCTGTTAATTTTGCGCCGTCTACGCCATAATCATAGACTTTTTGTGCGTCTTTGCCGTTTTCTATTTCACCGTCTACTTTTTTAGTAATAAATGCCTTTAATTCAGATTTTGCCACTGTTTTTATAGTATAAACAGCCTTTAACGTCACGGTACCTTTGCCGTCAGGCGCTTCTGCCCCGATAGCTGGTGTTGCAACGACATCAGTTTTGCTGACAGTGTAGCTATCATTTATCGCTATTTGATCGGCCGGTATGCTCGCAAGTAATGCCTTTTTGGCGTCTGCTTCAGATAATTCACCTAGTTGTTGGGACGCGGTATTGACGTCGGCTTGAGTTACAATCTTGAGCTGTTTGCTAGACCCACCAGTCATAGCGCTACCACTCGCAGAAATTCCGGCTATGCTTGGATTATAGCTACGCGCACTTAGATTAAACTCTTCACCTATCTTTACCGCAACTACAGGAATAGTCTTTGAGGGAACCATTACGACATCTTCACCATACGTTACACCAGGTAGGGTAACTGCCTGAGTAGAAACAAACGTATAATTTCCACTAGAAAATCCTGTTCCAGCAGGCACAACTAGTGGCGTAGAGGATGTCATAGATGTACGTGTAACTTTCATCGTCCCGCCAGCTTTTTCGCCAATATCTTTGGTACCAGTAGCTGTAAATTCGACTGATTTTTGGCTAAACTTATTATCCTCTGGCAAAGTAATGGTGTTTGACTGCAATATATTGTTCTCCACACTTGTCGCTTGATCGTTGCTGAGTGCTACATTGACACTCACTGGGAAATCTGTCGTCTTTGCGATCACGGTGATAATGGCTGACGGTGCAAAAACAAACATCCATACCAGCAGTCCGATAGCTGCCACTCCCGCACCAATGCCGATAAATAATTTTTTGCGAAAACTATCAAAGTTCGGCACTTTTGTTCTTTTAACCGAAGAAGGTGCAACTGTTTTTTTGCTATTTGGAGCGTCATCATCAAGATCTAAGTCGTCTAAGTCATCGCTAGTGGCAGATTTTTTCTTTGAAGATGCAGCCTTTGCGCCTTTCGTGCCTTTTTTTGCATTCCCCATAGCGTCATCATGTTCGCCAACCGATAGTTCTGATCCGTCAATCACATCGTCGTCATCTACCAACAGAGCAGAAACTTCCGGAATTTCGGGTTTGCTTTGCAGATTTTTAGCGACTGGAATTCCCGCCACTCCAGCTAATCTCACCAACGCTGAATCGTTTGTGATTAAAACAATTTGCTTGCCGTCTTTTTTAGCATTTTTTTCTAGCAACCTTAAATTAACGTCGCTTTGTAAAATACCAACTCGTTTTGGCGGCACTAAGGCGATGATTTTTTCCTTACTGGCTTTTATCTTGCCAATAATCGTTGTTATATCGTCTTCTACGTCTATGTAAATAATATCTTTTGCCATTTATATCCTCAAAATCCGATTTAATTTTTCCTTGACGGAATCGTTGTCGTCACTACCTACCATGGTATCATAACCGACCCTAAGCAGGCCGAGCGCTGTTGCAAATGTATAATCCCCTGACACACCTGTTTCATCCACAATACCAATAACATCGCTTGCGCCAATACGTTGCACGGTTGGTTTACGCGTAAACGGTAATTGTTTGTACCAGCTTTGATCTTTTAATCCATCAACTATTTTTTCCAGACTCGCTCCGCCGCCACATAATAAAATTTTGTTAGGTAAATGATCAACGCTATCAAACTCGCTCAGTGCCAAGTCAACACCAGACAACCAGACGTCCAATGTTGTGTCTATTGACTCCTCAATCTGCTTCTTTACAGACGGTTTTATCTTGTCGGAGTCTAGATTTACTTTGAGTTTTTCGGCTGATTCATACGAAATATCTAGCCCTTGCGAGATGGTTTTGGTATAACTGCGACCACCGATGCCGAACATTTTGGTACCCTCTACTCCGCCGTCATTGACGACTGCTATATCAGTTGTTCCGCCTCCAACGTCGATCAAGATTGCTGTAAAATTACTACTAGCGTCAGACCCTAAAACAGCTCGGCTAACGGCAAATGGCTCGGCCGCAACAGCAAGGAGCTCCAGTGATAACTCATCCGCCACACGCTCTAACGCTCCAATATGCACCATTGGTGCAAAGGCAGTATAAATCTGCACTGCCACATCTCGCCCCTGAAAACCAATCGGGTTACTGACTTTGTAGCCATCAATATGCAGACTAACCAGCGCGCTATTAACTAATTTTACTTCTACTTCTTTGTTTCCGGTCTCTAAAGCAATTTGTGCCTGTGCACGTTGTTGCGCCCGATCTTGAACCTTTTCAATGATAAATTCCATCTCAGCGTCATCTAGCGGTCGATCAGGATTTGGCCTACGGTAACGAATAGTATTAGTGACGCCCTTGACCAGCTCACCAGCAATACCAATAACGACTTTCTTTACCTGAATACCAGCCTGTTCTTCGGCCTCAACCAAAGCATCTTCGCAGTTCTTGACTACACCTGAAATATCGGCTATTGCACCCAAATGCATATCGCCTAACGACTGTTGCGCCCTGCCTACACCGACAATTTCAATTTTATCACCGTCTATTTTAGCAATGAGTGCCTTTGCTACTTCGGTGCCTATATCCAACGCTACAATATAGTCATCGGAACTAGCTTGTTTTTTGATTTTTCTTTTGAGAATCATATCCTTTCTATTTTACCAACAAACAGCCCATTAACACAAGGGGCATAAGGAATTCGTTGCACTCACTTGTGTATTTCGTGATTTTATGCTATAATAGATATATGGAACACCAAAGACACTCTGATGATAGACCGGCGCAGATGCTATCTGCTGAGGCTTATGTTAAATTTCGTGGCTCAACTCTAGTCGACGATCTAGGTTCAGAAGTCACTCAGACTATCCTTGAACTCAAGAAGAAAAAAGTTCCCCCTACACTCGAGCAGGTTGGTGTGAAATTTGAAGACGTATACAGACAGTCCGTCAGTGTCAATGCAACACTCTATCCCGAGGAAGACCTTGATGGAGAAGTGCGAATCAATATCGGATCACCCGGTAAGCTTGCGCACGAACTTTACGCTCCATATGGATCAAATAACTGGCAACATATTATTACTTCACGTACCGGGAGACAAACTCGCCAATCAAATAGTACATTAAATAGCTATCAGACCACCGATGAGTTAACCGAGATACTACACAGAGACATTTTACCATTGGAATTTAGGTATTTAGACAAAGAACCTTCAAAACGAGACTTAACACTCGCCGTTATATCCTTAGCCAAGTCTAGGAATACTCAAGATGTAGTGTCTCAGCTATCTCATGAAGTCCTAGATTACGAGTCCAGCAATCACCATTTGGCCTCTAGAGAGATCAAGATCAGTACTGGAAAAATCAACCCTGATACTATATACAAACAACTCCTAGTACGTGGCTATCTTGCTCTACATAATGACGGTGGCGCTACAACGACATTTCGTTATTACACAGAACATGACGTAAGTCAAAACATCCAAAAAACCGGCATACTACTTGAACTTAATGATTCCAGGGCTAGATTCAAAAACCAATATGACATCAATAGCTACATAAAAGATACCGCCTCTACGAACGGAGAGGAGATTGCCTCTACATTAACCGAGAGCCTCAAGACACTAAGAAATAGGCTACTTTACTAAACCCTGAGAACGCAGTCGCTGTTCTTCACGTTTTTCTTCATAGGTGATTTTCCAGTCTGACTCTAGAGGCATTTGTTGATTTTTTACCTCCTCTACCGATAGCTCAACCGGAAAACCATAGGTATCATAAAGTGTAAATAAATCTGCACCAGTAATTGTCTGCCCTTTTAGCTCGTCCAATTTTTTAAGACCTTTTTTGATTGTCCGGCGAAAAGCTTGCTCCTCTTTGTTTAGTGTCGCAATAATTTCTGGGGTTTTATCACCAAGCCCCGGGAAGTCTTCCTTGTACACTTCGGCTATCACTGGTATAGTTTCGGCAATGAACTCGTCCTCAATACCCAGATTCAAGGCAAAACGAATCGCTCGTCGCACCAGTCGTCGTAAAACATAACCTTGTTCTTTATTGCTCGGTGTCACACCATCGTAAACAAGCAATGTTGCCGCCCGTAAATGATCGGCAATAACACGCATATTTTTCATATTATCATCGTATTTTAGACCACTAACTTGTTCTAGTCTCTCTATAATTGGAGCAAAAAGGCTGATTCTAAAAACATCAGGGTCGTCACTGACAGCCGCTGCAATCCTCTCTAGCCCTCCGCCGAAATCTACGTTCTTTTTATCTAATGGTGTAAATGAGCCGTCTTCGTTGCGCTGGTATTGCATAAAGACCTGATTTCCAATCTCCATGAACTGCCCGCTATCGCTAGCTGGATGAGCTTTACCGTAGCTTGGGTCATGATGTTGCGGGCCAAAATCATAAAATACTTCGCTATCAGGACCCGCCGGATCACCAATCGGTGTACTATCTAGTCCTCCGCCACGACTCCACCAATTTTCCTTATCGTCATAAAAGAATATCCTCTCGCCCGGGCGAATTCCTCGTTTGTCGCCATTGGCCGCCGTATTTATATCGACAACCTTTGCCTCTATGCCTTGTTCTTGAAAAATCCTTTGCCAAATTTCGGCAGTCTCGTTATCTCGCGGAATCCCATGCTCCTCGTCGCCGATAAAAGCTGTAACATAGATCTTTTCCGGATCTAATCCTACTTCTTTTGTCAAAAATTCAAAAAACCAACGAATCTGTTGCTCCTTGAAATAATCACCCAAGCTCCAATTTCCAAGCATTTCAAAAAAAGTCGTGTGGCGATTATTACCAACGTCTTCTATATCTTGAGTGCGCAAACAAGTCTGGCTATCTACCAACCGCTTGCCTTCCGGATGTTCCTGGCCTAACAGATACGGCAAAAGAGGCTGCATACCGCTACTAGTAAAAAGCGTTGTCGGGTCGTCATGTAGCACCAGTTTGGCACGCTCAATATGAGCGTGTTGTTTGTTTTTGAAAAATCCTATATATTTTCGGCGAATTTGGTTGGTATCTATACTCATAGTCTTATATTATATCATGAGGAGTGTTAGAGGTTGTTTGAAATCATTTTAATTTCTCACCTGTAAAACGTGCAATAATTCTTTCCACTGATCTATAGTTAATTGTTGCGCACGAACGTCCTGAGCTATATTACAATCTGCGAGCCATTTTTCAGCATCCTTTTTGTTGACTCCATAACCAACACTGAGATTGGTAGATAGTTTTTTACGTTTTGCGCTAAAACCTATTCGCACTAATTTAAAAAAGTCTTTTTGCTCAGCTGGATCTATCAATGGACGGTTGCGACGAGCCAAAACTACAACTTGCGAATCAACTTTTGGTGGTGGGGTAAAATAATGCGCTGGCACTTCTACCCCCAATGACGCCTCGGCGTAGATCTGCACACTTAGGCTCAATATACTCATCTGGTCATTTTTTGCTACAATTCTCTCTGCGACTTCTTCTTGTATCAACAAAACGATAGTTTTCGGTGGATTTTCACTAGTCATCAATTTTTGGATAATTTTGCTAGTTATATAATACGGTACGTTGGCGACTACTTTGTAATTTTTTGGCAGAATCGTTAGGTCAAAATCTAAAATATCTTCATTATAAACTTTTAAGTTTTTTCCTGGAAATTGACCAGGTAATTTTTTCGCCAAGTCTTCATCCAGCTCAACTACCACTACGTTGTTGGTTTTTTTAAGTAGTCGACTGGTCAATGTTCCGAGTCCTGGGCCAATCTCTAAAACTGACTCACCTGGTGAGATATCGGCTTGGTCAGCAATCTGCTTTAAAATTTCAGGGTCTTTCAGCCAATGTTGACCTAACGATTTTTTAGTTGGCATTATAAAATACCGTTCGCACGCATTTT
>CAZUSB010000012.1:17388-18998 GCA_964622895.1 uncultured Candidatus Saccharibacteria bacterium
TGTTGACCTAACGATTTTTTAGTTGGCATTATAAAATACCGTTCGCACGCATTTTCTTGGCACAACCAGGAAATTGATTAAAAATATTTGACCTAGACAAGAGATTTTGCACGGCTTGCTTTTGGGCATCTAGTGGAGCCTCATGAGGCATAACTCCATTGTACGGCGCCGGCGCCACACTTCGCCAGGTAGATGGCATAAACTGAAATGCCCCATAAAAACCATTTCCAGAGTTACGACTGGCAGTCATGCCGCTCTCGCAAGTACCAAGTGCAGTTATTTGCGCCTCACTCAAAGGTCCACCAGTGTAAGCGAATTTTGCACCATGCACCTCCACCTGTTTGACGGCTTGCTGAGTAGTGATACTATTTAGCTCAAGTCGCGATACCTCTTCGCCGTCTTGAATCAAAATCTCATACGTCACAGTGCGTTTGCCGTTTTTACCTGAGCTACGAATCTCCTTGTAGCCAGGCGCTTTATCTGCGTCTTGAATCTTTTCCGTCGTAAACGGAACGTCTTCCTCAACAGTAATTGTTTGCTTACCCTCTCGCCAAATGCGCAATTCCATATTTGGTGTGATAGCTACTTGCAATTCGTGCGATAATCTATCATCAGCGCCGATTTTTATAGATCGGTCTTTGATAAATTCACCGACGGTTTTCGCCTGAGTATAGACTGTTTCATTCTTGCCAAAAAATGTCAGATTGATTGGTGTCGCTCGTGAAATAATGGCTTTCAACCCCGCCCCATCAGTTAGTTCATCGGCTTTTTCAAGCGTCACTACATCCTCGTCGTGCAGGCTAATCTCTCCGTCCTTGACTATATCTTTTGCCGTTTGATAAGACGAGACGATTGGCTTTTTTACCCCGCCATCAATAATCACAACCGGCCTTGCTCGATACACGTTGACGTTATACTCGGCATTGGAAATTTCGGTATTTAGACCAGGTTCTACTCTATCATGTTCATTTAGCACAACCCCTGACAGCTTTATTGCATCACCAACTGTCCGCCCTTCGGTAATAACAGATGTTTTCACTCCACGATCATAGATGTTAACTAATTTATTTGCCGTATTTGCGTCCGCTGCGCCATGCACTCGTCCACTCATTATTAGGGTCATAAAAAGTAAAAGCATAGCTAAAAGCGCCATACTTATATATAGCATTCTGTTAGTTAGCTTGCTTTTTAGATTGTTTATCGTTTTCATTACGTTTTTATGCATGTTAAATGCACTTCATTCATTATACCATCATTGAGTCTCGTACCATAAAACACCAAGTGATATGCCAGGCGCACAAATAGGTATTGTGCTTATGCTATTTTATGTTATACAATCTTGACATTTTAGTTATTATGTGATAACATAGAAGTGATTCTCTCTGTGATGTGAGGTGGAGCTCTATCGGGCGAGAAGAACGTTAACAATTAGGCTATAGCTTGCGGCGTTAAAACCGCAAACAAAGTACTTGAATATAGTAATATATTCTCTTTTTCCTCTGTTGGGGTAGTGTTTTTCCAGTCTCTAGGTAACTGGTGAAGCACTGCTCCAACCTTTTGGGGTAGTTTAACTTCCCGAAAGGGGAAAGGAGAATTAAAATGTCAACGAA
>CAZUSB010000013.1:0-18474 GCA_964622895.1 uncultured Candidatus Saccharibacteria bacterium
CTAAAAGAAATACGCACGTCTACCTCTGTTAGGGTATTATAGTTTTCCACATAATTGTGGATAACTTCCATTAAGCGTAATAATTGTCAAATTTGGGGGTTGCAGTGGGTAGATGTGGGTAGTATAGTTATAAGCAGTGGCAACGATAGCAAGCTATCAAAGAAAAACAAAAACCACTAAAACAACAAAAAACAGTCTCTTGAAAGGAGCAAAGGTCAGTGGCAAAATTCGATTATTTCGAACGCAAACTTGATGAGAAGCGACGATTAACGATTCCATCAGAGCTGCGCGAAGAATTTGCCAGTGGCGTAGTCATTACACGGGGATTTGGCGACTATCTACACCTGTACCCAAAAAATGTTTGGGATATGCAAGTAGAAAAAGAGCTAGCTACAAGCAACATCCTTGACGAGAGACAAGCAGATTTGAATGTTCAGTTCAGACGAGGAAAAACCGAAGCTGAGCTTGACCAAAAGCAGGGTCGTGTCATGATTGAGCAGCATTTGCTTGATTACGCAACGATTGAGCGAGAGGTTGTAGCGATAAGAGCTGGACAATACTGGAGGGTAATGCGACCTGATTAGTTAACATTTAACCCGTAAAGCGCACATTAACAATTTGATAAACAAAAGAAAACTCTCGAGATCAGCTACCTGGCGGAAGGCAAGTGTTATATGATTCACTTTAAAAGATCAGCGCACCTTCCTTTAAAACCTCCCAAAAAAAACTCCACCTCACACATAAGTCTCTCAAATAGATAATAGTTTATGATTGTTTTTATAATAATCGCTAATATCTAAGTAACTTATTTAAAATAAAAAAACAACAAAAACAAAAAGCCGGCCGCTGGATAGGTGATCTCGAACTTTACTAGTGTATAGTAAAGGTATGAGTAGTATTCAAATGGATACACAGGAACATCCACCACAATTACATGTTCCAGTTTTGTTAGAAAAGTCGTTAGACATCTTGCAACCGAAAAAAGGTCAGTCATATCTTGATTTGACTGCAGGTTACGGAGGTCATGCACAGGCTTTTTTAAATATAACTGAAAATTATAAAGACTCGGTTTTGGTTGATCGTGATGAATTTGCGATTACCAAGCTACAACCTTTTGCAAAAAAAGGGGCGAGACTAATACATTCTGATTTTGTTAGCGCTGCCAAGCAATTAACAAATGAAGATAAAAAATTTGACATCGTGTTTGTGGATTTGGGAGTTTCGTCACCACAGCTCGATAGAGAAGAGAGAGGGTTTTCCTTTTTAAAAGACGGTCCGCTAGATATGCGGATGGATCGTCAGCAGGATATTACGGCAGCAGATATTGTCAACCGAGCATCAAAAAAAGAGCTTGAGGACATTATCGCAAAATATGGTGAGGAAAAATCATCATTTGCCAAAAGGATTGTTGATGCTATCTATAAAAATCGTCCTTTTAGTACGACAAAGGAACTATCAGATCTTATATTGAGCCAACATCGTGGCGGATGGCAAAAATCACATCCGGCTACGCGCACATTTCAAGCCCTAAGGATCGCAACCAATCAAGAAATTATACAGATTGAGAGTTTGTTGCCGATGCTTCCGCAGCTGTTAAATCAGGGGGGAAGGGTCGGCGTAATCAGCTTTCATAGCCTAGAAGATCGGTTGATAAAAAGGTTTTTTAAGGAGCAGTCAGATGCAGGACTAGAGTCAAGCATCACGCTACTTACAAAAAAACCGCTAGATGGGGCGACTTACGATGTTCACAATCCGCGGTCACGGAGTGCAAAACTTCGGACAGCAGTGAAAAAATAAAAAATAAGGGAAAGGGTTCAAAAATGCCAATCCACATTCCTGTGAAATTCGCAGACACAACGCAAGTTGTAGATGTCCGCGTAAAGTAACAAAAAATAAATACCCCCTGCTTTATGAAAATAGAGCAGGGAGGTACCAGAAAGAAAAACAAACACATGCACTACCAACCACCACGTGCTCATACTCGCACACGTCGTCGTGAGCAGAGCTTTTCAAGAAATCAAAATACAGTGGCATTTATGTCACCAGTAAAGTTAGGGCCAATCGCACACACAATCTTGGTTGCCTTGATGGTCACTGTGCTCGGGTTGATTTATTTGACTCAAGCAACACAAGCTACGAACTATGATTACGCCACACAAGAAGTTGAAAGTCAGATCGCCGAATTGAATATTCAGCGTGAAGACCTAGAAGTTGAAAATGCCCGGCTGACTGCCATTGAAACAGTAAAATCAAGTACTGTTGCGTCAGCTATGGTGTCTCCTGACGAAGTAAACTATAATAGATAGAGGTTATGAATCTATCATTGTCAAATCGTCGTCTTGAAGTAGCTAGTCTGATATTGATCGGAATTTTTGCGCTATTTATTGGGCGACTTTTTTATTTACAGATTATTAAGCACGACCATTATGTAGCTTTGGCTGATAGTGAGCAACTAAAGAGGTTGAAATTGCCTGCAAAACGAGGGGTGATTTATGTTAAGGACGGAAAAACCACTAGGCCATTGGTGCTGAATCAGCCGATTTATACTGTTTTTGCTGATCCAAAGATTACCACAGATGATGATGCTATTGAGAGTGCTGTTCAAGAGATAGCTGGCGGCAATGCCATGAAAGACTTACCGAAGCTCTTGGCTAGAAAAGACAGTCGCTATCAGGTTTTAGCGGTCGGCTTGACTCGTCAGCAAGCTGACATGCTCAAAGACAAGCGCCTGAAGGGGGTAGGTTTTCAAGAGGGGACACGACGAGTCTATCCAGAAGGAAAATTAGCGTCGCAAGTGCTAGGGTTTGTCGACGCCTCTGGCGAGGGTAGGTATGGTCTCGAAGGTAAGCTCAATGAGCGCCTAAAGGGCACTGACGGTATATTGCAATCCGTTACTGATGTCAGTTCAGTCCCGCTAACGATCGGCGGTAAAAATATTAATCAGCCAGCAGAAAATGGAGACAACCTCGTGCTGTCTCTTGATAGAAATATACAATACCAAACCGAACAGTCATTATTAAAGTTTCAGCAATTGTACGGTGCAGATAGTTTGAGCGCAGTAGTGATGGATGCAAATAATGGATCTATTATGGCAATGGCTAATTTACCTGATTATGAGCCAGCTAATTTTACTAAGGTCAAAGATATTGGTGTCTTTAATAACAATGTCATTACACTAGATTATGAACCAGCCTCTACAATCAAGCCTTTTTCTTTTGCTACAGCCATAGATACTGGGGCTATTCGTCCGACAGATACGTTTGTCAATACCGACAAGATTCAAGTGGAAGATCGCGTCATTACTAATGCGTTTAAAGGTCGCACTGGGACGCTTACCTTTCAGCAGGCGCTGAGTCTGTCTCTCAATACTGGTACGGTAACTGCTTTTATTAGGATGGGCGACGGACAACGTATTACCAAAGAAGCTCGTCAGACTGTCTATGAGTATTTTCATAATCGCTTAAAGTTCGGACAAAAAACTGGTATTGAGCTTTCTGGTGAAGTCGCTGGACTAGTAGTGTCGCCCGAAGAGCAGGAAGGCAATGCCGTGCGTTATTCAAATATGTCGTTCGGTCAAGGTCTGTATCCAACGATGATTCAGGTGGCTTCTGGTTATGCGGCGCTAGTCAATGGTGGTAAATATTACCAACCAACAGTTCTTGCTGGAACGCTAGACGAGACGGGTGCGTTCAAAGCAGAAGAAGCAAAATCACCAACCGAAATCTTGCAGGTCTCAACCTCTACTACTATAGAAAACATGACAGTGACCGCGATAGATTCTTATGGTTCATCAACACATAAACGAGGTTATAATATTGGCGGTAAGTCTGGTACTGCCGAGGTGATTCGGGATGGTGTTTACACCAAAGACGAGACTGTCGGAAGTTTTATTGGTCATGGTGGTGATAGTGCGCAAAAATACGTTATTATGGTAAGAGTCGCCAAGAGGGGCGCAAAGATGGAAGGTACGACACATGCCATGCCTTTATACAATGATATTTCAAACTGGATGATTGACTATTTAGGAATACAAAAGAAGGGATAAATTATGGATCAAACACTAAGGACGATGGTTGAGCATTTACCGCACATTATGCTATTGGCGGTCGGTGGGTTTTTATTAGCGACGCTACTAACGCCGATATACACATTTTTTGCATATCGGTATAAGTTTTGGAAAAAGCAACGCACCACTAGTACGACAGGTGAAAAATTATCGGTTTTTAATAAGCTACACGCTGACAAATTTAAAAGAAATATTCCAACAATGGCTGGAATGGTATTTTTGGTATCAATCATTATTATTACGGTTTTATTTAATCTAGATAGAGGGCAAACATATTTACCGCTGGCTGCATTGATAGGTGGTGGTGTGGTTGGTCTTCTGGACGACATTATCAACTTACGAAGTAACGGTAAAGGCACAGCGGGACTTAGGTCTAGTATAAAATTTGCTATGATCGCATTTTTGGGGCTATATCTGGGATGGTTCTTCTTCTATAAATTAGGAGTACAAAGTATCTATGTGCCGTTTATTGGAGACTGGACGATAGGTTGGTGGATTATTCCGCTATTTGCTTTTGCTGTCGTGGCAACTGGTAATGCAGTAAATATCAGCGACGGACTAGATGGTTTAGCGGGTGGTCTACTAGCCATCTCTTATATGGCATTTGGCGTTATAGCGTTACTACAGGGACAGTACATCTTAGCAGGCTTTACTTTTACGGTTGTTGGGGCGCTTTTGAGCTATCTATGGTTTAATATTTATCCAGCTAGGTTTTTTATGGGTGATGTCGGTAGCTTTAGCCTGGGGGCCAGTCTTGGTGTGGTTGCGATGTTAACAGATTCACTGTTTTTGTTACCGATTATTGGTATTATATTTGTGATAGAAGCAGGTTCAAGTGCTTTGCAGATTTTTAGTAAAAAAGTTTTCAAACGAAAAATATTCTTATCTGCACCAATCCATCATCATCTTGAAGCAAGTGGTTGGCCAGAGACAAAAGTTACTATGCGTTTTTGGGTTATAGGATCAGTGACAGCCTTTATCGGAATTTTAATCGCACTGCTTGGAGGGCATTTATAAATTGTGAGTTGGGACTTACTACTGAAACCTTCTTGGTGGAAAAAAACTGCCAATCAGGGTAATTATACTGACCTGAAGTTGCCTCGTAAGCATCGTCCTGACTATGCCATAGTCTTGTTGATGGGACTTTTGATGCTGTTGGGGCTGGTAGTTATTTATGCAATCGGACCACAGCGCGCAATTGTGTTAAACAATGCCTACGGAGCAGATTACAGTAGTTCATATTTTTTTATAAAGCAATTGCAAAGTCTCTTTTTAGCGTTGATTGCATTTTTTATAGCGTATAAATATCCGATCTCTTCGCTAGCAAAACTAAGTGCTGTTATTTTAGCTTTAGCTATCGGTGCATCTATGCTTTTGGCGGTGGCGGGGGCGCTAGATCTGCCATTTACAAAAACCGCACTTGGAGCAACTCGTTGGTTTGTCATAGCAGGTATCAGTATTCAGCCATCGGAGTTTTTGAAGATTGCTATTTTGCTATTTGGGGCTGGGTTTTTAGGCAATCAGATAAAATCTGGAAAAATAAATGATTTTAAATTAACGATTCTTCCGTTTATGGCAATTCTCGCAGTCGCATTATTCTTGGTTGTGGTTGTGCAAAAAGACCTTGGCACGGGCATAGCAATCGTGGCAATTGCTGCTGCAGCTTTGTATGTTGCTGGTGTTGATAAGAAGATATTGATTCGTTTAATGCTGGTTGCACTGATAGCGGTATCATTACTGGTGGTTGTAGCGCCGCACAGAGTTGCAAGATTTAATACTTTTTTTAAAGGTGATGCCACAAGTGTAGATGATGCTGGGGCGTATCACGTAGAGCATGCCAAAATAGCTATTGGCAGTGGTGGTATGTTTGGAGTGGGCATAGGCAACAGTGTACAGGCAACTGGCTACTTGCCTGAGGCAATTAACGACTCAGTTTTTGCTATAATGGGGGAGACATTTGGCTTTATAGGACTAATAATCATCATGATATTATTTGGTGCACTACTGATGCGAATGTTATCACTGTCAGAGCATTTGACAGATCCTAGATTGCGTTTAATAGCGGCGGGAATATTTGGTTGGCTGGTGGCTCACGTGATTTTAAATATAGGAGCAATGATAGGACTTGTACCTTTGACAGGAATTACGCTACCACTATTGAGTTTTGGTGGCACAAGCATGTTGTTTGTTTCTGCAGCGCTTGGGCTGGCGTTTCAACTTTCAGGCTTTACCAGTCACACAACAAATATAAAGGAGACAAAGAATGAAAATTCTTACAGTCGGCGGGGGGTCGGGCGGTCACGTCACTCCAGTCATAGCAGTCATTAAAGAGCTAAAAGCAAAAGAACAAACTGCAGAAGTTCGCTTTTGGTGCGACCCACTGTTTTATGATCGAGCAAAAAAAATGATTGCCGAATATGACAGTGAAATTCCAGTTATGTCAGTTTCGGCGGGCAAGTTACGTCGTTATAATCATCTAAACTTTTGGCAACATTTGACTCTACCTGCGGTTGTTTTTCCTAATATTAGAGATACGTTTTTGATTATCGGAGGTTTTTTGCAGAGTTTTTGGCAACTTATAAGATGGCGTCCCGATGTGATATTTTTAAAAGGGGGCTTCGTTTGTCTACCTGTAGGGCTGGCGGCGCGAGTGCTAAATATACCGTTTGTAATCCATGACTCTGATGCTCATCCTGGACTGACAAATCGCATATTGGCACCATATGCCAAAAAAATCGCCACTGGTGCGCCCTTAAAATATTACAACTATCCCAAAGAAAAGTCACAGTATGTCGGGATACCAGTAAGTGATGGATTTACATTGTTGTCAAATACACAACAACTGGCAGCTAAAGAGCGATGGGGGATTGAGAAAAATAAACCGCTAGTGGTAATAACAGGTGGGGGCTTGGGCGCAAAAAGAATCAATCAAGCGGTTATAAAAGCCAGAGCCAAACTAGAAAAGCTGGTGCATATTGTGTTGATAGCAGGACAAGATGACTATGAGGTGCTTAAAAATGATAATGTAGACACAGAAAATTTCACACTTTATGATTTTATTAGTAGCGACATGTCTGGATTACTGGGGGCAGCAGATGTCGTAGTAACACGGGCGGGCGCCACCAGCCTGTTGGAGTTAGCGGCGTTGCACAAGCCAACAATTTTGGTACCTAACGCAAGATTAACTGGTGGTCATCAGTTAAAAAATGCCAAAGTTTATCAGGATGAAGGTGCAGTTGTTATCATCGACGAACAAGAGATGGAGCAAGACACTGACGTATTGATAAAAGCGATTAGTTCGATCATTAAATCACAAAAGACCCAAGAAACATTGAGTTCAAATATAGGCAAGTTTGCCAAACCAAATGCAGCGTCTGAAGTTGCACAAATGGTCATTGAGGTAGGTAAAAAATAAATGAAATTTAATTTGCCAAAAAAATCTAAAAGGTCTGAACCCGTTGCTAGTCGAAGACAGCGACAGGTAGATGACGTGGTGACCACTAGGTTTACTAGAAACAAAACACTTTCAAGTTATGCCCCTGGCGAGAACCGTGGTGGCGTAAAGGAGGGTGAAAAATCCGAGCGACAACGTGTTCATCGGATAAAATCTCGCCGAAAACAAGGTGTAGTCATACTTACGCTTTTGGTCGCAATGATATTAGTCACTGCAGCTGTTATTTTTAACTATACATCCAAGGTGACGGTTAGTGTGGTGTCATCAGATGCGAATATCGTTAATCAGCCAAATGAACAGATTTACACTAAAGAGATAAATCAATATTTACAGGCACATCCTATTGAAAGATTTAGGTTTGCCCTAGATTTAAAAAATATGAATAGTTATCTAGCCAGCAAGACTCCAGAGGTAAAGTTTATTAAACGAGCTAGTTTTAGCGGTATTGGGACGAGTGATTTCGCTTTAGTTTATCGGCAACCAATCATAAAGTGGGAAGTTGGAGACAATGTATATTATGTAGATCAAGATGGGGTGACTTTTAAAAATAATGTTTACAGTGACCCACAGATAGAGTTACGCGACAGCTCGTTAGCTGGTGGTCTAATAACAGATAAAGAAGTTAAAATCAGTCGCCGTTTGTTGGAGTTTTCAGGACAACTGGTGTCTGCGATTAATGATAAAGACCTGACAGTTGAGTATCTGACGCTCCCTCCTGATACTACTCGTCAGATATCGGTTAAGCTGGCTGATAGCAATACCGAGTATGTATTCTCTATTGATCAAAGTGTGTCACTGCAGGTAGACGCACTCGTGCAAGCTAGTAGTTATTTCAAAGCTATTGGCCAAGCACCGGAGAGGGTAGACCTACGGGTGCCAAACAAGGCATATTATCGGTAGTACTACTTCTGTTGCTAGTGTTCTAAATATGTTCGTTTATCAAGAATGCAAAAAACATACTAAAACAGCAAAATATTAAAAAGTCAAATATAAGGCTAGGGAAGAGTGAAAAGGGGGAGTACACAATGAAAACCAGAAAAAAGCAAATCGTAATAAATAAGTTGTGGATAACTATAGATTAAGCCAGCTCCTGAGCTAGCTCTTGTTGTGGTATTGTCTATGCATGTGAGTGTGTGTGGTCATAAGCTTTAGTAATAAAACGAACAGAAATCGATAAGCTTTAAAACACATATGATAGCATTACCACTGCTATTAGTGAAGTTGAGTCTATTTTGTCATTTGTATAGATGATGCGATACTCATCTATTAGAGTATATATGTACGACCTAAAAGAAATATTGTGCGACGTTAAGTCTATAGCTATGTTGATGACTTCATGTGTGTTTGTGCGCTTCTCTTTTTGGCTTGCGTCCAGAAATATTTGTTTGCTTTTGCTATGCTTCTTTCGCTCGCTCTTTTGTTTTGCGCTTTGTTGTGTTTTTTGTCATTATGCTGTTTTTGCTGTAGATATTCTTATAGTTAGTTTATGTATGGTTTTTGATCCACCCATGCTGTAAGTTCCATATTTGTTCTATATAACTTTATAATGGTATAATGACAAAGGAAAGACAATTAGGAGACAAATATGATAGAAAAAGTAAACCCTTCTCATCCTGATAAGGTGGCTGATAGAATTGCCGGAGCGCTTGTTGATTACGCATACAAACAACAAGAAAGACCAAAAATTGCTGTTGAGGTGCTAATTGGACACGGTAAGTGTAAGATTATTGCAGAGAGCAGCGTACACGTCCCAAGTGAGATAGTTGAATCAATAGTTGAGCGAATTGCTGGGAGTGTTGAGATAGAGTATTTGGAAGTTGAACAGGACATTAACTTGGCTGCTAATCAAAAAACCCTACGTGCGGGTGATAACGGTATCTTTAAAGGAGTGCCTATTTCAAAGGAGGTGAAGGAGCTATCTTCTCTCGCTAGGAGTATTTATTCATCCTTCCCCACTGATGGTAAATATATTTTAGATGGTAAACGCTTAATTGTTTGTCAGAGTTATGCAGAAAAAGAGGCTCTTTCGGCGTTTTTAGAGGATTATTCGTATAATGTCACACAAAATCCTTTAGGCTATTGGACGGGAGGCGTCAATGTTGACTCTGGCGCTACCAACCGTAAGCTCGGCTCAGACATGGGCGATGCAGTGACTGGCGGAGGGTTGCATGGTAAAGATTTATCAAAAGCTGACGTATCTGTTAATATTTATGCGCACCTCAAGGCGCAAGAGACCGGAGAGTGTATTGAAATGAGTTGCGCTATAGGTGATCAGGAGATTAAAGGGGTGTCATTTGAAGAGATAGTTAAGGTAGCCGACAAGTATGTCAAAGAAGTCGGTGGGTTTGAGAAACTGGCTGAATGGGGGTTGGTGTAGATTTTATCGGATTGTTGCCAATTTTTTGCAAGTCGGTTATACTAATAAGTAGCAGTTAACGGAACACAAACAATGGAGCAATCTAAAGATAAACTCATAGAAAAAGAACCGTTACATTGGAAATACTCCAAGCTAATGGAGGTTGTCTATCTAAGTCTGTGTCGAAAAGAGAATGTTGACGGCGCTATAGAGGCGCCGAGCTTTAATTCTTTGTATCCAGATTCAGGGTCAAGAGCTAAAAAGGAAGCAGAGTTAGGTACTCTTTTTGATGATGAGATGATTTATATGGTCACGTGCTTAATGGCTACGCGCCAAAGGAGCGTCATTTTGGATATGGGCACAGATACCGGTATCAATAACGATAATGAGTTTTATTGGGAAGAAAAGCTTATGAATCAAGTCAAGCATTTAAAGCGCACGAAAGCTCTTTCTAGGGGTTTAACTTTTGATATAGTTAAAGCACCATTAGATTCGCATGATGACGACTGCCCTCTTGGTATAGATAATATAGGGCCTAGGCAACAACCTGCTGTTGACCACCTTGATGAGGTGCCAGTGTGCGTTCGTGCAGTTCGTGCGGCGTAATGCCTATAGCATCAAGATCTGGTGTGCGTCGCAACAAGGTGTTCGCATAATTTTTTAAGATATCGGGACGAAATCCAGAAATACTTTCGAGCACACTTAATGTCTCGCCTGTCTCGGGCTGTACGTCACTGACAATTACAACTGGTGCTCTTAGGTGTCCCATCTCTTTGACATGCTCGAGTGCGGCAGTATCCTCGGAGACATCGTGAATCGCATAGTCAACACCTTTTTCTAGCCCTTCCCTACCTAGAAATCGTTCCGTTGCGTCGCACTGAACACAGCGAGGCTGAGTATATACATCTAACCTTTCCATAACAAAAATTACCCCTTTTTTAACTCGTTTAACTTCTTTATTATAGCAAATAATATAGCTTATGTCTTTGAAATAGTGTTGTAATTTAGTTTAGCTAAATGACTATATCTGAGGGATATCAAGAGGTGCGTCTTTTGCGTTTTGATTTTTGATAGAGCCAGCTGGTGGGCTGTTTTTAGCTTTTCGCGTGCGAGTGCGAGGCCGTCTCTTTTTAGCTGGTTCAGTCGGTAGCTTCGGTTTGACTGGTGGTGGTGTTGCTGGGCGGGTTTGTTGCGTCTGTTTGGGCTGCTGGGGAGTATTAGGAGAGATGTTTATAGTGTTCTTTATTTCTTTTTCTACTTCCATCCTAGGGCGACTGAAGTTGCGCCGAGTATATTCTATGATACGACCAGTATTGTCTGTCTGCGCAGGTGGTAGAGTCAAGGTCGTCGCACTAAAGGCTGGCGCTTTTTCGCCATTTATGACCATGTTTATGATGAAATAGCGATTATTCATTTGCAAGAGGTCAGCCGGTTCAAATTGCGGCTCAAACTGTTTTGATAGGATCGGCGCGTCATCTGCTGAAACCCTAAAAGACACCATTGTGCCGACATTACCAAAGACAGCATTACGTACGGTCTCACTCATCTGACCGATGTATTGATTTGCAACGGTTAAGTTGAGCCCGTATTTGCGCGCCTCTGATAAAATAGTGGCAAATGAATCGGTTGCAAAATTCTGGAACTCATCCACATATAAATAAAATGGTCGGCGATCTTCTATATTTGGGATGTCGCTACGACTCATGGCAGCAAGCTGGATCTTGGTGACCAAAAATGAACCTAGGATTGAGGCGTTGTCTTCACCGATTAGTCCTTTTGACAGATTTACGACAAGAATTTTTCCTTCATCCATGATTTGGCGGATATTGAAAGTAGATTTTGGTTGACCGATGATATTTCTGATGATCGGATTTGCTGTAAATGCCCCAACCTTATTCAAGACTGGCGCGACAGCTTCGGCCGCGAATTTATCATTCCAAGAGCCAAACTCTACGTTCCAAAAGTTTAAGACAACCGCATCTTGACAATACGAAAGAGTCTCCTTGCGGAATTGTTTGTCTGTGAGCATACGTGTAATATCTAGCATGGTGGTTGATGGACGGTCAAGTAGCGCAAGAATTGTATAGCGCAAGATATGTTCAAGCCTTGGGCCCCAGCTGTCGCCAAACATCCGTTTCAGCACCCCTATTACCTCTGAACTAATACTATTTTTTTGGTTTGGATCGGTGACCTCTAACGGATTAAAACCAAGAGGAAAAGCGGTGTCTGCAGGGTTAAAATAAACAACTTGGTCGATCCGACTACCAGGTATAAAACGTAAATTATCTACAGCAAAATCGCCGTGCGGGTCAATAATGGCATAGCCATGATTATGAAAAATATCACTTAAAGCTAGGAGTTCCAGCATGCCTGACTTGCCCGCCCCAGTTTGACCGATGATATAGATATGGCGAGAGCGGTCTTTTCTTAGGAGCCCAAATTGATGGTTGATACCCCGGAAGTTTGTTAAGCCGAATGCGCTGATGTTTTCATCAATTGCATTATCTCCAGTAATAATTGGTAGCTTGGATGGTGGCTCAGCGGTTTTACTAGATGCCCAAACGACATTTGGTGTTTCTACGTTGGTGTGCGGAAGGTGAAAAACGCTGGCTAGTTCCTCTATATTGAGGACGTAGCTATTGTGACCCATCAATCGTTTTTGGTAAAACACCAACTCTTCTTTTTTGAAACTTGGGTCTACTATCTTGAATCCGTTGAGATTTGCGTGATTAAACTGCTTAAATGTGCCAGCTAGCGCCTGCATTTTTATACGAGCATCCGTTTCGTTTTCGCCAACATAGACTAGGCGGATTTTTACTTTGTAACCTAATTTGGTAGCCTTTTTTTCTGCTTCTGCGATTTGTGTTTTTTGTCTCTCGCTTAGTTCTGGCGCTGAAGTTGCGCCTCCTCCTGAGCCTGCTTCGGGTGGTCGCCACAGCGCCTCTAACATTCCGGCTAGCCATGTGAAATCAAATCCTTTTATTGGCAATAATTTGCCTGATTTACCGGTTTTGACACGATTAATCCATTTTTCTGAATCTTTATGCCAATCGTCGTCCACTGGTTTAGCTAAAATTTGTATCCAAAGTTCATCACCTGATGCCTCTAGTTTTGCTAACGCCCCTGTTATGCCAGCTAGTGGATCAACCTCGAAGCTTTGGAAGGTTTTAATCGGCAAGGCATCATCTTCAACCAAGTCAAGGTCTGCAATATATGTCACTTTGTTGTCTTTGAGATGAGCTAGTGCGTAGTCCGAGTCTGCCTCGCGAATCTGCACAGTTGGATATTGAGAATAGATCTGCCCTTCTACGAAATTTCTCAAAACTTTCGGTACCCAGACATAAAAACGGATTTGTCCACCGACCGAGGCAATTTCAAAACTCAAATGTTCTTGGACGCCTTCGCTGTATTTTAGTTCGGCGGTATCTCGTAAGATACCATGCAAGCTGGCAAATAACTGTTCGGCAGCTAATTCTTTTTTGTCATTAGCTTTTGGGATTTCTAAAACCAGTAAGTCACTATCAAAGTGCTGTTGTAGCTCGTCGGCTTTTTTAAAATTGATATAAGCAAGAGTTAAAAGTACACCTGCCAAAGGTAGCCAAACATACCACTGTAATAAAAATTCAAAAAAAGTTGAAAAGAAGTCCATGCTTAGTTATATTATCGCATTTTTTAACGTATATGACAATCTGTATATGCTTAGTTTAGGCAGATTGTTTTTGTGACGCAGTTTTCATCTGATGAGCTGTGTCTTTTTCTGGTTCGTCTTGGTAGGTATAGGTTGCTTTTGCGACCCGTTTAAACTGTGGTTTGCTTTGAAGATTTAGCAAAATAGTCGTTTCTTTGACGTGACGAGTCTTGAGGACTCTTTTTACAATCTCGTCTCGGTGAAGGGGCTCATCGGCGTTTTTTAAGACATTTTCTATCATATCTGACACGGTGCCACGAGAATAACCCCAGTTTTTAAGCGCATAAATTCCCCTTCCAATTAATACAAAACGAGGGTCTTTAATTAGTTCGTTGTGGATTGCTTGAGTGGTGACGTCTTTTCGTTTGAAGTCGCTGTCCTGGATCGCCTCGGCGATGTCGGTAAAGTGCATAGGCTTTTCTTGCTCCAGTAAAATAACATGGATTTTGTCTCTGATATTTTTGGGATTTACGGCTGGCCATTTTGACAGACCCCAGTCTTCCTTGAGGTGAGATAGTTTTTTACTAAGGCTGGCAAGTGCAGTTATCTGTTTTGGATGCTCATAATTTAAACTCTGGTGCATTTCGTCGGCAGTCATTGGCTTTTTGTTGGTCTTGATGAGGTTGACTATTTCATCAATCCGTTTTTTGATTTGTTTTTCGTCGCCGTATTCTTTTATGCTGACGCCATTATGATAATTGTCATTTTCGTTGACTGCGACTAATCGTGGAGCTAGTTCAGCTGCAAAAGTTAGATGAGCCTGGTCTGTGTCAGATATTTTACCATTGAATATAGCTGTCGCAAGATCTTTGGTTCTTGCTATACGCCCTAGATCAACAAGGTGTTTTGTAATTTCTTTTTCAAGAGCATAGACTTGAGGCACTTTTTCCTCATTAATGGCCGTTTTTAGTTTGTTAGTAATAGCTTTTTCCAGTTGACGCACTCGCTCTCTGGTGATGCCGAGTAGCTCACCGATTTGCTCTAGAGTTTCTTTGTGGTCGTATAGTCCAAAGCGTCGTGAAATAATCTCGCGCTCTCTTTCCTGAGGGATAATATCTATAATCTCGCTAACGTATTTTTTGATTAACTCGCGAGAGTCTGGTGTGGTGTTATTGTTGATGTCTTTTTCAGTCATGTAGCTACTTCCTTTATTTGGTATTCCCCACTCAGTAAATTTAATATGAATAATTGTGTATCTATTTATTATAACACATATTATATTTTACGTCAAACACTTGGTATGATGTTTTCATTATACCATTTATTAGACAAATATAGAAGTTTATTTGCTAGAAGTAATTTTACTTACGCTTTTTTCTTGCGTGTTGTTTTTGGACGCCTTTTTGTCGGTGTAGTTTTTAGCAGTTCAATTGCTTGTTCTGCTGTTATCTTGTGCGGATCTAGATCCTTAGGTATTTTTATATTCTTTTTACCATTGGTGACATAAGGGCCAAAGCGACCATTTAGAACTTTTATGTCATTTCCAAAATCAGCGATATTCTTCTCGGCCTCTTGTTTGAGCTTTTCTTTGTAATAGACTAGCGCTTCTTCGAAGGTGATTTCATGAGGGTCTAGCGGTTTGATACTGACAAATAGCTTGCCGACTTTTATGTAGGGCCCAAAACGACCAATGTTTGCCTCGATAGGTTGGCCATCTTCGGTCTCGCCAACTTTTCGGGGAAGCTTGAATGCAGTCAGAGCCTCTTCTAGGGTGACAGTCTCTAGTCGCTTGCCTTTTGGTAGTGGTGCAAACTTTGGTTTTTCTGGATCATCTACTGTTCCCAGTTGCAGCATAGGGCCAAATCGCCCAAATCTTGCGATGATTGGCTTGCCTGTTTTTGGGTCGATGCCAACTTCACGAGATTTTGCTACAGCGGTGCGATCAATATCGCCAGATTTTTCAATTAACTGGTGGAAGGGTGTATAAAATCCATGTAGCATATCATTGCGATCTTTTGCGCCTTGAGCGATTTCGTCGAATTCTTCTTCAACGTTTGCCGTAAAGCCGTAATCCACAACTTGTTCAAAGTGGTCAGTCAAAAAGTCACTGATTAACTCCCCACTTGGAGTTGGTACTAATTTATTCTTGTTGGAACCAGTTTTTTCAGTAATAATTTCATCAGCAATCTGCGTGTCAGGCGGCGTGATGGTAAATTGTTTTATCTCTCTATCCTCACCTTCGTCTTGACCTTTTTCTGCGTAGCCACGTAGTTGAATATTACCTAAAATAGTAGCATAAGTTGACGGCCTGCCGATGCCAAGATCCTCTAGCTTCTTGACTAGTGAACCCTCACTAAAGCGCGCTGGTGGTCGTGAAAATACTTGCTTGGCGATTGCTTCTACTAGAGTCAGTTTTTCGCCACTAACCATTTTTGGTAGTAGAGTGTCGTCTTTTTGCGAGCCGTAGACTTTTAAAAAGCCATCAAACAAAACCACTTCCCCTTTAGCTTCATAAAAAGATTTTTTTGGTAGTTTATTGCCGGTAATGGTGGCCGTAGTTTTTTCTGTGGTTGCAGACGCCATTTGGCTGGCAATAGTGCGTTTTCGAATCAAATCATAGAGCTTTTGGTCATATAAGTTTGAGCTGGCGTGGGTCAAAAAAACATCTGTTGGGCGAATAGCTTCATGGGCTTCTTGGGCGCTAGCGTTTTTAGTTTTGAATTGGCGTACTTGTGAGTATTTTGTGCCGAAATTGTCTTCTATGTAGCTTTTCGTGGCAGCGATGGCTTGTCCACTGAGGTGAACAGAGTCAGTACGCATATAAGTGATTTTTCCCTCTTGATACAACTTTTGGGCGCTTGCCATGGTTGCTTTAGGGCTAAATCCTAAGGTGCTATTGGCAGTTTGTTGCAGGGTGCTTGTGGTAAAAGGTGCTGAGGGGTTTCTTTTGCCGTCGGTTTTTTTGATGTCTACCACTGTGAAATCGCTTTTTCCAGAATCTTCTAGAATTTCTTTGGCGACCTCTTCGTTGTCTGGTTTTTGACTGAACTCAGCTGAAATGATATCACCACTTAGGTTTGAAAGCTGTCCAGTAATCTTGTAGCTAGATTGACTCTCGTATTTTTGAATTTCTCGCTCTCGCTCAACTAGGAGTCGTACGGCGGGAGACTGCACGCGGCCGGCAGATTTTCCTCCGGGAACTTTTTGCCAAACTACTGGAGACAGCTCAAAGCCAACTAGGCGGTCTAATATCTGCCTCGCTTGCTGGGCACTAACTAGGTCAAAATCTATTGTGCGCGGATTTTTGATAGCTTCGTCTATGGCGCTTTTTGTAATTTCATTAAACACAATACGCTTGGTCGTTTTGGCGTCAAGTCCTAAAACTTCAGATAAGTGCCAGGCAATCGCCTCCCCTTCACGGTCGTCGTCAGTCGCTAGCCAGACTTCGTCGTGACTTTTGACGGCTTTTTTTAGTTCAGTAATAATTTTTTTCTTGTCGGGATCTATCTCGTAAGTTGTTTTGAAATTATCTTTGACGTCTACCGGAGGTTTGTCCGTCTTGGTTTTTTTTGCGATAGAACGAACATGACCGACACTAGAAAGGACGGTGAAATCTTTGCCGAGGTATTTTTCGATGGTCTTTGCTTTAGCTGGTGACTCTACTATAACTAGGTTTTTTGACATATCTAATGGCTATTTTAACACCTTTTGACGATTTTTGGCGTCATTAATATATAAGCCTGCTGTTTTGGTAGCTGATTTTGCTGCTAGGGGCATATTATCCATTTTCCTGTTTGTGCACTTGAAATGACACCGCCAATCTCTAGAATCGATAAAGTTGAAAATATTTTTGAGTGATCTTGGTCTAGTCTTGCGATGAGGGAGCTGGTGGTATTTGCACCCTCTGTGATAGAGTCTAAAATGGCCTGCTCGAGGGGGTCTGACCGCTTGATGTGGTCTGGTGGGGGTGTACCAGGTGAGATGCCTAGCGCCTCTAAGATGTCAGAAGTGTCAATTAATGGCTGGGCGCCTTGACGGAGTAATCTATTGCACCCGGCAGACATCGGGCTGGTTATATTTCCCGGCACCACAAAGATATCTTTTCCTTGGTCTAGGGCGTGCATGGCGGTATTTAGGGTTCCACTACGAACGGCGGCTTCTGTGATTATGACGATATCAGCAAGTCCACTGACGAGACGATTGCGCTCCAGGAAATGATATGGTCTGGCTTGTATGCCTACTTCATAGGTGCTTATCAGCGCCCCGCCTGATTTTATGATATTTTGTGCAAGGTTGTGATGGCTAGCTGGGTAGATTTTGTCTAGTCCTCGAGCCATGACGGCTATAGTTGGGGTGTCGTGTCGTAATGCTGCCTGATGAGCGATACTGTCTATACCTAGGGCGAGCCCACTAATGATAATTACGTTGTGTTTTGCGAGGTCACGCACTATTGCCTCGGTTACCGATCGACCATAGCTGGTTGGTTTGCGACTACCGACGATGGCGACTGATTTTGTGCGCTCAGTCGGCAATGTCCCGCAGTAATACAATATATCCGGGGGCTTGACAATGTGAGTTAACTGGCTAGTGAATTTGTTGTCTTGGGGTCGTACAGTATTGATATTCATATGAATTATGGTAAAAGTCCTTGACATTACTAATATAACGTGCTACTATAAGATACAGTTGGTTCTGAAATACGGACCAAAAGCACCTTATACCCCCTATTTTAACTTAAAGTTAAGTTACATGCAATCAGATTTTAAGGTAGATTACCCTCCACCTTTGATTCTACAGGATTGCATGTATACTAACCCCTTTAACCAGCTGGTAACTGCGTGTAGTGGAGACGAGATACCTAGCTTGCCCCAGTGGGTGGGTTGAAGGGCAAAATGCGCCTATAGTGATGCCCACCCTTGCTATAGGTGCTTTTTGTTTTGTATGGATTTTTAACATGCTCTCAAAGTGAC
>CAZUSB010000014.1:0-8512 GCA_964622895.1 uncultured Candidatus Saccharibacteria bacterium
GATGCCAGTTCTAAAAGGCTTAGCCCATTCGCATCGGCACACTCAGACAGTGCTTTATTAAGGTTATCTACGTAAGCCTGGTGATGCTTACCAAAGTGAAGCGTCATCGTCTCCTTGCTGATAACTGGACTTAGTGCATCTAGTTCGTATTTTAATTTAGGAAGCTCAAATTTGTTCATCCTCTTCTCCCTCCTGCTCCTCGTCGTCTATATGGATCAGATAACGTATTTTATCTGCTTTTTGAAGCTCCTTGAGTTGATTGTCAAACTCTGTCAGTGGAACTTTTATGTATTCATAACTAACACTTGTGTCGGTTACTTCAATGGTCTTTATAATATAGTAGCCGTCACCCATTATCACATCCTTGGGTTGTGATATCTCTCCAGCTGATTGAGTAGCCGCTACTTCAGCAAGTCCTCCGTCTCGATTGTTTTTTGGAACCAATCCACTACTACTACCAAACTGAACAGATTGTTTCTCAAATTCGCCAGCTACTTCTTCCAGAGACCTCCCGGAGGCACGTATCTTCTGTTCAACTTTTTTGCTCAACCCTTGGGCCTTTGTGTCTATCGCGTATCGAACTTTTTGCGTCAAAAGTTTTTGCTGTATAGCCTGTTCGTACTCACGCATTGACCATCCATAATAATCCCTCAGTACCGATTTTAGAGTTTGATCGGAAATCTCATCTTGTCCTGGTTTTTGTTGTGCGGCTATATACTCTCTTGCATCGTTACGCGAGACCGAGATGCCCTTCTGTTTAGCAATTTTCGCAGCATATGCATTTGCAACTGCCTCATTCATCGCCTGCCTTTTTATATTTTCCGCTTGACGTTGACCATCTTTGGTAGAAAAATCGGTGTCCTCTTTTGTCTGCAGATAATGTTTTTCGCTCCTAAACTTCATCAAATAATCACTATATCTAACGTGCTGCCCATCAACAAATGCAACCGGTAAAGGTACGACCTGCGTTATACGATAAAATATCGTACCTGTATTTTGAACGGCATACAGTTGCCAAACGAAGAAAAATGATAACAGAAACAAGCTTACAAAACTAATTAGTAACGCATTTATAACAACCTTATGTTTAGAATATTGGAGCGGGTATTTAAACTTTCGACCCTCCTTGATAATCTCCTTACGATAATCTTCTATAGTATCCTTTGTAATACCACCTGTAGTAACAGGTTTTTTATCGTCGACCTGCTTCTTCTTTTTAAATAAACTTTTTTTATTCAACTTCTTCATCGTATTCCTCCTCGCCTAAACTATCGCTTTCACCGAACTCATGAACTGCGTCTTGTAATATCTCGTATACCTTGCTTGGATGCTCAACATTTTTTATTAAGAGATCACCGACATATGTCTGGATAATAATATTACCAAACTTAAATATCTCACCAAAAAATCCTGGAATATGATAACTAATGCTTTGGATCTTTGACAGTTTTATCTCTACTACATCTTTACCAAAGAATCCGTATTGAGTAATTTGTCGCAGGCGCTGATCAGTCACAATAAATACCGAATAATACCACAATATGAAATGATACAAAAATAGCATCAACCCGACTACAAACCCAACTAGAGGAAAAACTAACATCCATAAACTATCTTGCCAAATAAAAACCGGCAAAGACAATAGCGCAAATGGCCCAAGGAATAAATAAAATCCTTTGCGCATGGCAATAATATGACGACGAAAGACTATTATAACTTCTTCGCCTTCGCGCTGACCTTCAAACTCAGGATAAGCTGAGTGCTTTTTAGTTTTTTTCATTGCCCCCTTTATGAGCTAATAACTGGTACCCCGGGCAGGAGTTGAACCTACAACCTTATCCTTAGGACGGATCTGCTCTATCCAATTGAGCTACCGAGGCATAACCTCTCTCTATTTTACCATATCTTAGCGCGTAAATTTTTCGTGTAATAAGTGATAATCATAAAGTTCATCATCACGGAACCAGTGATCAATCTCTTGTTCGGCCTCTGTAGGGTCGGCGCTGGCATGAATTAAGTTTGCCACGCCTTTTTTAGTTAAGTCAGCATAACCAAAGCTCATATGTGAAAAATCGCCACGAATTGTACCTGGTGCTGCAGTCTTTGGCTCGGTTGGACCAACCAATTTTCGGACTAAGGCTACCGCTTCAACCCCCTCTAAAATAATAGCAATGACAGGTCCTTGTGTCATAAAGTCCATCGTCACATTAAACGCCTCTTCACCTCTTCTGGTTTCTAGCTTGCCTATCTCTTCGTAATGAGTGTAAAAATAATCTCTTCCCGGTGCAATCATTTTGGTGCCTACTATTTTCAACCCAACCCGCTCAAACCTCGTTAAAATCTCGCCTACAATACCGCGTTGCACAGCATCTGGCTTAAAAATTACAAGTGTTTTTTCTACATTGTTGTCTGTATCGTTATTCACAAAATGCTCCTCCTAGTTGTTATATCTAGTGTATCAGTAAAATGGCTAAAAATATAGTCGCCACCGCCACTCTATACCAGCCAAAGACAGCCAAAGAGTGCGTTTTTAAGTAATTTATCATAAAGCTAACTGCCATTAATCCGACTACAAATGCCGCCAGATTTGAGACCAGCACTATCTGCCAGTTCATCACCACATAGTCAAAATCAGAAACCAAAGTTTTTAGAACAACACCGAACATTAGAGGTATAGACACTAAAAAGCTATAGATTGCTGAGCTTTTTATAGACAGTCCTGCGAGGCGTCCGGCAATGATAGTAGAACCACTACGAGAGACACCAGGAACAAGCGCTAACACCTGTGTAAGACCAATTACGAGTGCTCTTTTTGGCGATAAAGACGCCCCACTTTTAACAGCGCTAGCATGAGGCAGTTTGTCTAAAACTATCATAACTACACCCACTATAAAAAACATGGCGAATGTCACCGCGACACTCGTAAAAAACCACGAGGAGTCTATCAACCCACCTAACAGCACCCCTGCCAGCCCTGCCGGTACAGCAGTTATAATAACATTTCTAGCGAGATTGTATTTCTTGTGTAAAAAAATATCTTTTACTATCTGAATGATAATTTTACGGAAATAAATAAGTAACGCTAGTAATGTACCAATATTTATAAATTGTATAAATAAACGATCCGCATCTAGTCCCAGTAAGTTTTGAGCAATCAATAAATGACCAGAACTACTGACTGGAATAAACTCAGTTATGCCCTGCACTATCCCTAAGATGATTGCGTCTAGAATGTTCATTTGTCTTAATTATACTCCTTTTAGCCTTTTTTTGTTATGCTTAGAGTATGACGAATGCCAACCATCCGGAGAATAAGTATTATATCTCAGAGTTAATTACTGAGTTTACAGAAGATCTTGAAGTTTCTGGCGGTCGAGCTAAACGAACTACCGAAAATTATGGACATTATCTCTCTCGCTTAATTGAATTCTTGGGAGATACAACTGTTGATCATATCACTTCAGAAAAGGTTCGTCAGTACAGATTGTGGCTTAATCGCTATACAAATGATCGCAATGAGGAACTCTCATTGGTATCGCAGTCTTACCATCTTATCGCGCTTAGAGTGTTTTTAAAATACCTATCACGCCGAGATATTCCTTCTTTATCTGCGGATAAAATTATTTTACCCAAGACATTACGACCTCAAGTAACTTTTTTGCATGCTGACGAAATAGAGCGCCTACTTGCCGAAATTAATCTGTCAAAAGAAGAAGGCTTGCGTGACCGAGCGTTGATTGAGCTACTCTTTTCGAGTGGTCTTCGAGTGTCAGAACTTGTTGGTCTAAATCGAGACCAAATCAATCCGTCCCGTCGTGAGTTTACTATCAGAGGAAAAGGCAGTAAAGACCGTCCAGCTTTTGTCAGTGAAAGTGCATACAGTCGCGTAGCGGACTATCTAGAGTCAAGAACTGATTCTTTAGTGCCTTTATTTTTGAGCTATAGTCGCAACTCTGGCCCACCAAACACTGATGGCAACTATCGTCGATTGACTTCTAGGAGTGTGCAGCGAATTGTGGACAAATACACAAAACTAGCTGGCATCACCAAACATGTTAGCCCACACACCTTAAGACACAGTTTTGCCACCGACCTATTGATGAATGGTGCAGATATCCGTAGTGTACAGGCGATGCTCGGTCATAGCGATATTAGTACAACGCAGATTTATACTCACGTCACTGATGCCCACCTTAAAGATGTCCATGAAAAATTTCATAGTGATATAGATTAATATACCTTAGAGACCTTCGTTGGGATTGCAAGCTCCGTCACTATAGCCAGCAGCCTGATCGGTCACCGCAAAAGTCTTGCAGAAATTACCAGATGTCTCAACTGCCGCAACAGGCATAGCACTAGCTCCAGTGACCGGCTCAATGCGCGCGGCTACTCGACGGAATATATCGTTTGCACGTCCAGTACTATCAACTTGAGGCTGAACCCCATTAAAATTAACTATAGTAGCTCCATTTAATAACTCGATTTTGTAGTCCGTTAGATTATAAAAAGGTCTAAGTACGAGATAGGCATTATTTACTGCTCCACCTCCCAGCGGACTCGGAACACTAAGAGTGGCACTACAAGCATAGCCGTTATCGGTAACAGTTAAGCGGCAAGATACCTGCCAGGGCTCAACAGTATTATCAAAACGTGCTGCCACATCCGCGATGGACTGGTCATTGCTCGCACTACCACTGACTGGGTACATAAATACGCTGTTGGTGTTACTCTCTAAACCGTCAGTCGAGGTTTCATCAAAGTCAGTTAGACTAAATGTGGCTGGTGTCTGAATATACTGGGCACGCAGAACCGGTGGGCGGTTGCTTGGCCAATTAGCGGGTGTATTATAAGGAAACTCTGGCGTAACTGTAGACGGCGCAAGCAAATTAACTCTATCTCTGTTCACTCCCGTGAGTTCTCTGTTGATATTCTCGCGCGAAAACCAGCTAATTTTGACGGTATTAAAGCTTCCGGCGCTACGTAAAGGTATAAAAGCCTGCTGTCCATCTGGTAATTCTGAACCAATATAATCAGGGGTTTCCATTGTAGTCTTGACACAGGTATATGCACGATTTAGCTCAAGCTGAGCACCTGCTCCTGGACCAGTGCTCGTTGATATCTTTGTTTCGCCCGTATCTGACACGCCATATACAATCACTCGATTTGAATTGCACTGACTAAATGCATTCTTCCAGGTAGCGCAGTCACTTGAGCTAGCGGTACCACCCGGCCCGCAACCTTTGATGAATTTATTAACTGCGCGTTTGGCGTCTTCTACTCCTGCCAGTGCCGAGTCATAGGCACTCTTCGACAGATCCATATCTGAAGCCTGAGACTGTTCGCGCAACATAATCCCGGTAAATCCGACAACAATAGTAGAAATAATCAACATAGTAAATATTACAACAAATATCGATGCTGATCCTGGTAGTGAGTGTTGTGGTTTTAACCTATCCGCTGCTTTCATAGTTCTTCCTGTCCTTATCTTATCATTTTTTGAATAATTTTATTATCTATTCCCTGCTCTAGCCACAAAAGAAAAGCCGTTAATTGCACAATAGTCTTGATCTGAGTCCCCCTCACTTGGGGGCTTGCAACTTCGTCCACTACTAACATCTATGGCTTTGTAATCACTAGTTCCCACAACAACATCGATATAGTAAAGTCTCTGATTAGACGCAGCATCAAAATTATTAGCTCCACTAACTACACTCAAATCATGTAATACCAGACTATAGGAACTAGTACTGAGCATCTCAACAGCGTCTGCTCTAACGACCTGTTTGTATTTCCCGCTCGCATCGAGCTGACAATAACTACCGCCCGCATCTGGCACCCTAACAAATCGTACTTTTTCATTGGCCGGACTACCCGTACTATATACATTCGGGGTAGATACCGTTGTTTTCAGAGATTTTGCATAATTCCATACATAACTATAGTTACTTAAGCAAAACCTACCGCCAGTCTTTTCACTAGTATTAGCAGGGTTTGTCATCACTACAGTATTGACTGCTGCTGACGGGACACTAGAGGAAATCGTTCGCTGCATCTGATCCGTCACAGTTCTACCTGTCTGGTTTACCTCTTTCATCAGCAACCCCTTGTTGTATAGGCTTAAAATTTGCATAATTGTCATAGTTATAGCAATTATCAAAAGTGAAATAAACACCATGGAGAACATCAACTCAACCAACGTGAACCCTTTGTTTTTGCGTTGCCTACTAGCTTGGTACATATAACCTCACTACCGTGCTTAAAGTAACCGGTACATTACCACCAGGTGCCTGCCAGCAAGCCCTGATATGAAAATCTCTGTATTCAGTTCCGCCATTGTTACCCACTAGCTGCTGAATCCAGATACCATCAACCTTAGCAATGCTATTATCTGAGTTGTAGCGGAGTTGGGAGTAGATCTGTGCTGGCTGAAAGATATTGGCAGTACTGTTAGTTACGAGTTTAACTGTTCGTGGATTTAAGATAAACGCCCTTTGTGTCGGCGGTTGGCAGCTATTAACTAACGTATCCAGACTAGTCAGTTGATTAGCAAGAATAATGTTGCTAGAATCCGCAATATTATTCCACACCTGAGCCTGTACTGTATCTGAGCCACTAATATATGCATCGTGAACAAACCGCAATACTTCAGCTTGATTATTTATCTCTTGGCGAACAAGACTAACTTCCAAAGTGCGCTGTGCAGTACCGACGCTACGATTCATGACAGACAATCCCGAAATAGCTAATGCACTAAAAATAGTTACAGCAAATAGCACCTCAATTATGGTGTCTCCGCGTAAAAATTTTTGACGTTTAACTAACATTGCCCTGGTACCGTGTCATTACTAGTAACCTGTATACCGTTGGGGTTTGCGATATTAGCTTCTATCATCACGCCAAGTGGTGACATCATAACCACGCCCTCCTCCTTTACACACATAACTTGCTTGGTGCGTCCAAAGTAATTTCCAGACGCGCCCTGCATAATCATGGCTCCTAAGCCACTGGCAGCTGAGCGTAAATCTGAAGATGAAGAAAAGGAATAGACTATTCCACTGTTTGGTGACCTCACGATAAGAAAATAGATATTTCTAGCAGTACCTTTCGTAATAGAGCCAAATCCCGAAGGGTAAGTAATAGAATTACCCCACTTTCTGCCTTCGGTCATAACAGCTGAAGCACTATCGTCAACTCTTATAGTGTAGCTTTTAAGGTATGCTAGATCTCCCAGGCCATCATTTGTAGCGCTTGTGCTAACACCTATCACTGGTTGCGAACTAATCTTGTTACCCTGTATTGCGATAAAGCGACCAAGCATCACACAGTTACTTGTTCCTCTGGGCGAATTTCCAGCAACAATTTTTGCGTTACTATTGCATGACTCTGCTCCCGAGCGGCCATTTTGAATATTTTCTACTTTTGAAAACTCATGTTGTAGCTGGGATTGCAATGACACCACGCTGTCTTTGTAGCGATGGGAGTTTATAGTAGCACCTGCACTAGCAAGTAAACCAACCGCCATTAGCCCGCTAATGGCCAAGAAAAAAGATACTTCTATAATGGTAAAACCAGCTGTAGCTTTATGTTTCATACTGTTTTAATTATAGCATAAGCGATAAGTATGCCTCAATAATGTTATTGCCGTACAGAAATGAGACGACCATACCGATAATTAATAGCGGGCCGAGAGGTATTTTTGAACCTTTTGGTAGTTTTTTGTGTGCCATATCTGGTAAAATAACGATTATACCTAAAAGATTAGCCAAGAATAAAGCTAACAAACTCAATGGCCAAGAAATCAAAAATAATGCCAAGCCAAGACCAAGTTTAACATCTCCAAAGCCGACCCACTTACCCTTTGAATATAAATAAAACGCAAGATAAAGTCCGCTCAAGATAAGAATACTTCCGGCTAGATTTAAAAGTGTATCAGTTTTGTAATCTGAAATTGCAAGAACCATAAAGAAGTTCACTGCTCCCAACAACGTAAGTGCAATCGTATAGCTATTTGGCAGCAAAAACCATTTCGCATCATAACTAAACAATACCGCTAAAACAACACCAGACGCTAACCAGATAATAAAACGAGCCAATTCAAAAAGACTTGTTAAGTCGTTCGGCCAAGCAAGAAATGATACGATGAAAAATGCCGCCATTCCCAGCTCTATCACCAATTCAAATTTGCCAATTGGTTTTTTAGTAAAACGTGACTTCCCACCTAGTTTTAACCAACTAAAAACTGGAATCAAGTCATACCATGGCAATCGCTTGCCTGTATCTAGGTCTATGGAACGATCCTTTAATCCTTTGTTTTGTAAAAGCGGGCTTAATCTTTTTAGCTCCTTTTCGTTAACCTTTTCACCTGCTGCTTTTTCTCCTGCTAGTTGCTCTGCTCGTAAGCGCCAAACTTGAGCGCCAGCAAAGCTCCCAAGTGCTGCTCCGACAAACCCTAGCCCAATAACTGTAATTATTTGATATATTGTATCCATAACTTCTATCTTAACTCTTTATG
>CAZUSB010000014.1:8612-17937 GCA_964622895.1 uncultured Candidatus Saccharibacteria bacterium
GGCAATGCAATAAACACCGCCAAAAATATTAGTCCAGCAATTGCCAATACCAAGACTACCTCGATAATCGTAAAACCATTTTCGTTTCTTTTCATTCTTTTTTTCCTTTCGTATTTTTATAATACTTATGCTAATAATTATACACTATAACTTGATTATTTAGTTGTTTTTTATCTATAGGCCGACTCCATTGACTAAACTATAAATTGGAAACAAAATCGCACCCACCATACCACCGGCGACTATCGCTAAAAGCACCATCAGAACTGGCTCAATAGCGGTTGATATAGTGCGAATCTGTTCGTCTAGTTCATCCTCGTAGATCTGAGCGAGTTTACCAAACATCTCATCAATTTTACCAGACTGCTCGCCAATCTTGATCATCTGAGGCACCAAAGTAATGATGTAGTCCTCGTCGGCCAGGGAGACAGATAACGCTTTTCCTCCTTTGACTTTTTCAGCAGCTCTTCCGATTGATTCTGATAGCACCAGGTTGTTCATCGCTTTTTTAACAATATCTAATGTGTCTAGCATGCTAACACCACTTGATAATAGAGTTTGGCTAGTGCGAGATAGTCGTGCCATATAAAGCTTTCTAAACATAGGGCTAAACAGCGGAACGTTAAGCTTAAACGTATCTAAGACTTTTGTGCCACTCTCAGTTTTGGCGTATTGACGTCCAAAATAAACTCCCAATCCAACCAAAATTAAGACTAACCACCAAAAATCAGTAACGAAATTAGCTGTACCCACCATAACTTTAGTCAGTAGTGGTAGCTCCTGATGAAAATCCTCATATAACTTTTCCACCTGAGGAACCACAGAAATCAACATGAATATAATCACGCCGAGCATAACAAACAATACGATAACCGGATAAGTCATAGCTCCTTTTATTTTGCTCATCATGGCGGCATCTTTTTCTTGTTGTGCGGCAATTCGCTGCAATGCTTTATCTAAAGAACCTGACACTTCACCGGCCGCAATAAGAGATAAGAAAATCTGATCAAAAACTTCTGGGTAACGCCCGAATGAATCAGATAAAGACTTTCCACCTTCAACAGAGGCTGTTATCGCCTCACTGATCTCACGCAGCTTTTTGTTATCGGTCTGCTCACTGACGGTTCTCAGGCTTTGTGATAATGGCAACCCAGCACCAATCAGAGTTGCTAACTGACGAGAGTAGACCACTTTGTCTTTAGCTGTAATTCTATTAGTTAATTTCGCAATTAGATTTGGTGAATCATCCTCTTCGGTAATGGAAATCGGGATAAAACCCTGTTCAATCAATACCCTACCGGCCGATTTTTCAGATTCAGCTTGAACTACTGATTCTATGATTTTGTTGTTTGCTTGGTCCCGAGCTTTGTATTTATATCGCTTCATCTATTATCCTCTCATCAATCGTTCAAATTCCGTTAGGTCAACTGCGAACTCACGTCCATGATCATAGGTGATGGTTCCACTCTGAACTAGATTCGCCAAGGTGCGATCCATTGTCTGCATTCCTTGGTCACTACTTGTTTGAATAATTGCATCAAGTTGATGTGACTTACCCTCGCGAATAACGTTGCGTACCGCCGGATTAGTAATCATAATCTCTGTAGCTACTACCCTACCGCCACCAATCGTTGGCACAAGACGTTGCGAACAAACTGCCATCAACATATTCGCAAGCTGGGTACGAATCTGCGGCTGTTGATGAGGTGGGAATATGTCAATCATACGATCAATAGACTGTGACGCACTGTTAGTGTGGAGTGTTGCAAAAACCAAGTGACCCGTCTCAGCAATAGTAATAGCCGCACTAATCGTTTCAAGGTCTCGCATCTCACCAATTAAAACAACATCTGGATCTTGACGCAGGCTAGAACGAAGAGCTGCGTTAAAACTATATGTGTCATAGTGAACTTCACGTTGTACCACCACTGAACGTTTTGACTTATGAGTAAACTCAATTGGATCTTCAATCGTAATAATGTGCTGAGCTCGCTCGGTATTAATTTTATCAACCAATGCGGCTAGTGTTGTAGATTTTCCCGAACCAGTTGGTCCAGTCACCAAAACAAGCCCTCGTGGATAATCTGCAAACGATAACAAAACGTTTGGCAAGCCAAGCTCAGTAACTGATTTAATTTCAGTCGGAATCAAACGCAAAGCAGCCGCTAGATTACCACGCTCATGAAAAGCGTTAACACGAAAACGCCCGAGAGAACCAAAGGCGAAGCTAAAGTCGAATTCCTTGTCTTTTGTTAAAATCTGTCGTTGGTCTTCGGCTAAAATTGAGAATACTAATGTCTCCACCTGCTGTTCATCAAGAGGATTGTAGCCTGCAATTGGCGCAAGCGATCCGTCTACGCGAATCATCGGCGGTAGACCTACTTGCAAGTGCAAGTCACTAGCTCGCCTTTTGACGACCTCTTCCAGTAATATTTCTATTCTTAATGGTTGATTCTGCATATTCCCCCCTTATGTTGACACATCTGCTGTTACACGATTTACTTCTTCTAGTGTTGTGATTCCCTGTAACGCCTTTAGGTATCCGTCTTGCCTCATAGTTACCATGCCCTCGCGTTGCGCTTGACGCTGAATCTCATTGGTAGTCGCTCGTCTGGTTATCATATTTTGAATCTCTTCTGAGACATCCATAACTTCATAGAGCCCGGCCCTTCCACTATATCCTCCCGGAGATTGTGGCGTATCAATACCTCTAACTAAAGTATAAGCGCTTTGCCCTGCTAATGGCAAGTCCTGATAACCTAAATCTTGCGATATTATTGGCACTTCTTCTGGAGTTTTCGGCAAAAGATGACCGACAGTTGCCGTAATGTTTTGCGTTTCTAGCGGGTTAGACTGATATGACTCACGCCTTTTGGCAACCCGACGTACAAGCCTTTGCCCAATAATGGTATTGACCGTACTCGCTATTAAGAAAGGTTCGATTTCCATATCTAGCAACCGTGGAAGTACTCCAGCGGCGCTATTCGTATGTAGTGTACTAAAAACCAAGTGTCCAGTTAAGGCCGCCTGCACCGCCAAACTGGCTGTTTCACCATCACGAATCTCCCCAACCATCACTACATCGGGGTCCTGGCGCAAAATTGATCGTAAGCCATTGGCAAATGTTAGTCCTACTGCCGGATGTACCTGAATTTGATTAACACCATCCATTTTGTATTCAACTGGATCCTCTAGAGTTACTATATTAACGGTATCGCTTTTAATCTCCTTGATCAACGCATATAGACTAGTGGATTTACCTGAGCCGGTTGGTCCACTTGTCAAAATCATGCCGTTTGGTTGCTGAATACCTTTTTTGATTGCACGTAGTGCACGTCCGGCATAGCCCATATCCTCTAAATTGAACGTATTGCCAGATTTATCCAATAAACGTATAACAACTTGCTCTCCCCAGACGACAGGGCTAATGGCGATACGCAAGTCAACTTCTTTTCCAGCAGCCCGAACGGTAAATTGACCGTCTTGTGGAATACGATGCTCATCGATCTTGAGCTCGGATAAAATTTTTATTCGGCTTATCATGGCTGGCTCAATAGATTTTGGTAATTTCATAATTTCACGCAAAACTCCATCCACACGACATCTAATTTTTAGTTCTTTTTCAAAAGGCTCAATATGAATATCGCTGGCTCGGGTCTTTACAGCATATTCTAATATCGTAGTTAGAGCTTTACTGATTGGTGAGTCTTGAACAATTGTTTTAACTTCAGAAGCGCTTTCATCGCGCTCCTCCTGGGCACTAGCCTCCGCTGCTTCGCTGACCCCAGAAAGGTCAGCTCTGTATTGATCCAAGACGTGACGGATACCTTTTTCTGATGCCATAAAAACCTTGATTGGTCGTTGAATACGGCTAGACAGGTAGTCCACTGCCTGTACGTTATTAGCGTCTATCATTGCCACAGCTAAACGATTATTTATCTCAGCTAAAGGTACTGCCATGAACCTTTCTGCTATATCTTCAGGTAAAAGTCCTAAAACAGCTTGGTCAATTATACTATTAGATACATTAATATATGGCACACCACTAATTTTTGCGATACCGTGAGTTAGAAGCTCATCGTCTACAACTCCCTTTTCTACTAAAAGAACCCCGACTGGCTTGCCTGATGATTGAGCTTCGGCTCTAATTTGATCTAAACTCTCTTGCGTAGCCAAACCCTCTTCTACAAACATATCTAGAAGTTTTGTTTGGTTTTCGTTAGTTAATAACGCCATCTAAAAATCCCTACTCATTTACTTCTGTCGGAATAGAGTCTCCGCTCTCGCTGGGTACATCGCCCTCAGGCTCTCCATCTATCTCAACACGAACCGCAGGGTTAATTGCCTCATCATTAAATACATTTGGGTCAGGAGGAGTAATTTCAGTAGTAATAGCCTCCGCGACGAAAACATCTTCTTTTTTCTCTGATGGATCTCCCATTACCCAGTTGGCGACTAAAAATGCAAACAGAGCACTTACTGAAACGATTATGATTAATAGCGCAATATCTGTTTTTTTCATGTTATTTTACCACCTTTGTTTTTAAATCAGCGGTTTTTTCTAGCTGATAAAATACCGAACCGCTAACGCTCATTTCATTAACGTTGCCTTGACGCAGTATAGAAATATTCTTGATGTAAACTGAACGAATTGATCGCTCTAAACGCTGCAAAGCTTCCTGTAAAGACTCTTCAGGTCCTTCAACTACCAACGAGAAGTAAATATCCGGTAATGCAGTTTTATTTTGCTGCTCGGTATTTGTATTATCGTCACTCTGATCTTGACTATCTGAAGTAGCCTCGTCTTCGGTTGTTTGACTTACCTCTGTCACCTCTCCACTTGCGCTATCAGACACGGTAATACTTTTTATAGATAAGTCTGATGGACCAACTAGCAGAACTGTCTGCAACGAGGCCCCGAAAGATAGTGGGTTGTTTGTGGATGGCAGTGCATCCAATACAACCTGCAATGCCTGGTCTTCGGGATTTGCCCTTAGCGCCATCAGTCTTTCATTTGTATCTAATGCTCTAATTTGAGATTGCAACTCGGGGACATTTTTGTTACTCGTCTGTAGATTGCCGATAGTTTCAGCTTTTACTGCGATAACTTTTGCGTTGAAAATGACGGTGTGCACTAAATGATAAGCGATTACCAAACAAATCATAGCGACTGCCGACATAGACGCAACCCATATAAACATAGTTTTATTTGCTTTAGTAATCTGAGAGCGTTTTCGTAATCCAGTTGCTTTTGCCATTAGTTATCCCCCTCTTTTTTTATGTCAGTCGCTGCCGGTGCAAAAATACTTTTTGGAATACCAAGATAAGAGTCAGTGACATTACCACCATTTTTAATTCTAACCAACATATTCTCGTGTTTAACGCTCATAAATTCTTCTGTTAAGGTAAGTAATAGGTGGAAGCGTGCTGTTTCATTTCCGTCACTATCTCTACCGTAGGTCACCTCACCAGATGTAGCGGTCTGGCTTAGTAAAGGTACGGAGATTACTTCTGACTTATTTTCCGAAGCCGTTGCATCTTCTTCGTCTGACTTTTCATCCGTAGCCTCTGGACGAACACTATAACTAATCTCAGCAGCATTTAGGGTTTTGACAATCGCTTCTACTCCAGGATAGCCCGCACTTGTGTGTCCTTCTATTTCTATGGTAGCTGTCTCGATATCTAGATTAAAGTTACTAATCTCTACCTGCCCCTGTCCACTTCTCTGTACTACATCTAGCAGACCAAGTGCTCGTGAGGTGATTGGTTTTCCGTCGTTAACGCCTGGAATAGCAGACAGTTGATTTTGAATAGTTAGCATCTTAGATAAATCTGTTACTCCTGATAATGTTTTGCTTTCTGACTCAATTGCGTTGTCCTGACCCTTGGACAGACCAATCTGACCTAAAATTACCAACCCTAACGCCACTATCACTCCGACCGCCGCAATTCCCACAAAAATAGAAGATGTCACCACTACATTACGAGTTTTATTGGCTTTGAGTAGTTCTTTTTTTACATCTGGTATAAGATTAATTTCTATCATCATTTTCCACTCCTTTGAGCCAAGCCAATTGCAGTTGCATACTCAGAAGCTACGCCTGCAAGTTGCTGCTGATCATTTTGACTAACAGACACACGTTGCCACGGGTTACCTACCTGATATGCAACACTTGTCTTTGATGCTAAGTAGTCTCCAAATCGTGGAACAACCGCTGCAAACCCTGACGTAACTATACCTCCAACTGGAACTGATGGATAACGTGTTTGGAAAAACTTAATGGATTTTACTATTTCAGTTACGAACCCTTCTAGAGTGCTTTCAACTGCCCTAAAAACCTGCCCTTCTAGCCTGTCTGGTGCTAAACCAAACTTTAGAATAAACTGTCTTGCTTGGTCATCCTTGACGTTAAGGTTTTGAACGACTGATTTAACTAGTGAACGAAGTCCAGTAGGGACAGTACGAACCAGACGGGGGTTACCACCATGGACAATTACTATATCTGTGGATACTTCACCCACCTCAACTAATAAGCGTGCATCGCCTTGCGCTCCATCTGATTGCAGAGCTCGGGCCATCGCTAACGGATCTGGCTCAAGTGCTATAACGTTAAAGCCTAGTCCTTCTATAAAGTCTAGCCTTGATTCACTAAATGAATTAGCTACACTGGTTAAAAGAACCTCTTGCTGCTTTGGGTCATGAAGAGATTGACCAAGTAACGCCCAGTCGTATTTTGCATCATCCGCATTCATAGGTAGATACTGGTCAGCTTGGTATTTGACAACGCTTGCAAGTTCGCGTGGATCTGATGCGGCAATATCCACAACCGTCGTAAATGTTTTGTTTGATGGTAGACCAACAGCAACATCAGTAGCTTTGATACCACTTTGTCCCACTGCTGTCATTATTGCTTCGCCGAGCCGGCTTTGAGATTCACTTGAACTGCCAGCAGTCAGCTTCTCGTCTACTGGTACATACCCATAGTTTTGCAGATGCCAGTTATTTTGTCCACTCTTGGTTAATTGCAATACACGAATCGCATTCGTGCCTATATCTAGTGCAAAGAAATCGCCCATACCCTTTATAATAGCCATACTACTTTATATTATACATAAGAGGCATAGCAGATTGCAAGGCTAATATTGGTGTTTTAGACTAAAAACGTGGAGGCAATTCTTTTATGTTTGTAGAACGTAATGCATTTGCGTTCATGCGGCTATTTAACCACAGTAGGGCATCAGGGCGATAATTAAAGATTTCTGCTGGATTACCCGTATCACTGCCGGTTCCGGCACCTGCGGTCCGCCTGAGCCATAACTTTTTCGCCATGACTGGGCCATTCACTCGTAATGATTTGCTGCAGTCTTTACTAGATAATCTATAGGCGTCGTTTTTCCATCTTAAATTGGCGGCATTCCCGGGATTGTCGCACGTTGCTAAAGAATTTTTAGCAATCAACCACGAATCAACATTGGTCACATCAGGTGAAATATTGATATTATTTGCGATAATAACCATCTGCGGGATTTCTGAATTACCTGAGAGAGGTGCATTGGTGTAATTAATATTACTGGTGATATTAACCGTAGATGTCGGTGCGTTTATTACTATCCATTCACCTTTGTTTAGTGTTCCACCCCCTAGATTAATCGTGCCTGAAGATTTAGTGAATGTCGTTTTCTTTGCCATCCCTGCTACACTGATATTTGTTGTGCCACCCCCTAAGGATGTACCTGTACTAAAGACTGATTCAATATTAGGCATACTTTTATTAGGATGTGCGTAACATCCCCATTTTTCCGTACTGGTACATACCACCGTAGGGTTGAGACTAAATGTATTCGCAAAAGTGATATTACTCCAACTGTTCTGACTTGAAAAGGCCGAACCGTCAGGGTGGTTAAAGCCTGAACCTGATGCCATCCCCTTAATTTGTCCATTCGCTACAAGTCCATATTCACCCCATGAGCCAAAAGTTTTATCCTCATCTATGGTAACTGTTTCAGTTTTTTCTACCTCTTTGTATCCATCAATAGAAAAATCTTTAATTAAAAGCCCTGTGTACGTCCAGTCTGATCTCACGTACACTTCAAGTGTATTGTCACCATGTTTAAAGCCTCTTGAGCCACTAGAGCAAGCACCTATTGTTTGAGTCGTTACAGCAGCTTGGCTGTTTTCATTCCATCCTGGTTGCATCCAATTTGTTTGAAAACTAGACATAGCAACGCCTGGTGCAGCCCTTAGTTCACATCCGTTAACAAAAACTTTCATTACATTGTCTACTGCACCCTTCATTGTCAATTTAAAGTCCGAATCAATAAGTACTTCTGAGGATATTTTTATAGGCTGTCTTAACCTAAAGATATATGTATTGGCATTCGTTAATACTCCATTTCGGGCTGGCGCAGAACAATCTCCTGAAACATCACCAGTAAAATTAATTGGATAATCTCTTCCTGTTTGATTTAGCCCAACCCATCGAGCATTAGACGGATTATTGTTCCATACATTGTCATTACCAATTGTCATCGCCCTCCAGTTCAAAATACCAAAAGGAGGCGTATTTGTAGAAGTATAATTGCTATTCCTAATAGGTCCAGTTAGAGTGCCACCTGTTAGGGTGTAACCCTTTGCACAAATCGCACTTCTAGCAGGTCCATTATTGAAGACACTTCTTACGTACCAATGAGCGTCACTTACATTAACAGCTGCTTTTGCATTACTTGCATTTACGCCCGTTCTCCAAAGACCAGAAACATCATTATCACTTACTGGGCCACCTGCTTTTATTTTTTCTTTTACTTTAGATGTTTTAGTCTCAGTGTACTTATTATTCTTTACAGAAAGACTAGTTTCGATTTTTGATGTTTGTGTTGTTCCATCAATAGATCGTCCTACAATTACATCGCCACCCCAAACTTGCACTTTTGGTTTTTTGCCGTAGGTAATACATTTCAAATCTGAGTGTCTCCAGCCGCTAGACCCTTCGGCGTATGGCTGTATAGATAAGACAAAACAAACTGTTATTCCTACTGGTTCATCTCCTGCCACAAACTCGCTTATCATTCCATTAGAGAAATTTGAACCGTTATTAATTGAACCAGTCCAAGTACCTTCGTTGGTTTTATTGCAGTTTCTTTTACCACTATTATATTTACTCCATCCACACGCTTCAGTAGAGCTTTCTCCACCCTGTTTTTGCGTAGCACTAGGTGTTCCATTAAAAACAATCCTGCTTATTTGCCAGTTCCCTCCTGGCCTTGATTTAGTTAATCCGTTATTATTAACATTACCCGTAACATTAATCTTTGTGTTAGAGCCTGG
>CAZUSB010000015.1:0-12956 GCA_964622895.1 uncultured Candidatus Saccharibacteria bacterium
CTTCTGTATCTTTCAAATACTCATACAGATCAATCAGCGCATCTGCTACTGCTTGTGAGTCATGCCGAATCAGCGTACGTTCTGACGCTAACGGATCATGAGAGCCATTTTTATTTTGCCAAACGACACCAGAAAGCAGAGGCGCACCAACTGCTAAATATGGAGTGTTTTTTAGAATATTCTCATCATAGTCAACTCTCACCTCTCCCTGCTTGGCGTATTTTTTCATCAGATTTTTTGTCGGCATCTCGGTATTAAACAAAACCGCATCCAGTATGTTGCCTCCGCTGAGCCGATTAATCTCATCAGCAAAATCGTGTACCATAAAATCATCGGTCTGACCTGGCTTTGTCACAAGATTGCAAACATAAACTTTTAGCGCCTTGGTTGATTTCAGCGCCTCCTGTATACCAGGAGAGATCAAAGCTGGGGCGAGACTACCATAAAGATTACCTGGTGCAACTATAACTATGTCGGCCTGATTGATAGCAGAAACCGCCCGTAAATTAACCTCAGGCTCTGGCGTTAACCAAAACTCTGGTCGTTCTTGGTCTGACTTTATTAATGCCTCGCCAATATTATGCTCTCCGACTATCACCTGGCCATCAGAAATTTTCATATTTAACGTCACACTGCTTAATGTGACCGGCTCCACTGAACCAGTGATATTTAAAAGCTGACTTGCAAATTCCACTCCGTCGGCAAAATTACCTTTCATTTTCTCTAGCGCTGTCAAAAACAAATTGCCAAAAGCATGCCCCTTAAGACTCCCCTCGCTAAAACGATAGTTAAATAAGTCTCGCAACTCTGGCGTATTACTAAGTGCAACTAGACACTGCCGAATATCACCAGGTGGTAAAGCGCCCAGCTCATCACGTAACACTCCTGTACTGCCACCATCATCAGCCATATTAACTAGCGCAATCAGTTGTGGAGTTTTAAACTTCAAGGCGCTAAGTAGCGTAAATGTGCCTGTTCCCCCACCGATCACGGCGATTTTTAATTTTTGTGGTAAAAATAATTCCGATTGAGACATTTTTATTCTCCGACCAATCTAGCGGTCGCCTCTCTTAAAATAGCATCTATTTCTATGGCTTGATCATTTACAGTAATGGCCATTTTGTTGAGCCCTTTTAGATAAAGGTCGTCTAGACTTTTTACCCGACTAAGCGCCACATAACCCATACCCTCGGTAAAGGCGTTGCCGAGATCAATCTCTGCACCATCTAGCGTCATACCCTGACTTTTATGAATAGTCATCGCCCAAGCCAGCTTCAGCGGTATTTGCTTAATCGTCGCCTTTTCTTCCTCGCCATCCATTAACGTCCACTCTTGCGCCATCATGCGCATGACATTTCCGTTGTTAAAACGAACAATCGGGTCACCATATTTAAAATCTATCACCTCGCCGAGACTACCATTAACATATTTGCCATCAGGAGAATTCTTGAGAGACATTACTTGCGCTCCCACTTTTAGATACAAAACTTTTGACGCTAAGATTGCCCGATTTAACGCTTTGACAAAATGCTCAGTGCCGGTAGCTTGTTGATTAAAAATATGAGGCTTACCTGGTAATTTAGCTAGTTGTTGATTGTTCAGATTATCCACATCACGATTTGTAGTAAAAAGTTTCGTAATCGCCTGCTCCTCAGGCGCTGACTGATTGAGGCGATTTAGTAACATCTCGGCTTGATGGCGACGCAGGTCATTGGCGCGAATCGCCATCAAGATATTCGCCAAGTCACCCGACCCTTGACGGTGTTGCTCATTTAGATAGCATATAGCTGGATCGGCCTCTCGCCAACCGACGCTACCATAAGCAAAACCACCTTGAATTTTATCGGTGGATCGTGTCACTGGCGGTAGTTGAAAAAAATCGCCACTCATCACCAGTTGCAAACCACCAAATGGACGCCTGTCACGGCGCACTTTCTTTAAAATAGCATTGAGCATATCTAGCCGATAATCATGGAGCATCGAGATTTCATCAATTATCAAAATATCAGCGTCATTAATAGTTTTACGACGTGGTTTACGGATTTTCTTATATAAATCACTGTTGACTTCATCAGCAATTCCCATGCCTGACCACGAGTGAATAGTCGTGCCATCTAGGTGCGTAGCCGCTAGTCCAGTGGTCGCCGTCACCGCCACTTCTTTTCCTTTCATCCGCGCCGATGCTATAAACTCATTTAATAAATATGTCTTACCAGCACCAGCCTGTCCCGTAATAAAAGCATTTTTACCACTCATCAGTATACTTAGTGCTGTCTCTTGATTCATATTTTTACGCCATGCCGCGTGGCGCCTCTCCTTCTGAATCTTTTAGTAACTTCTTTGACTTGATTTCGTAGCGTTTTCCAGTAATCTGACTAGTAATATAATCTTCATTGATCAAATTGACAAAAGTATCCAGATCCGTGCCATCCATAATAATAATTGAGCCATCATCGTCCGTCATCAAATCCAGTTGCATGTCGTCCGCATAATCAATCGCCTGTTGCTGGCTGACCTCGCCGATTTCTAGTTTTTGTAATTTGTTGATCGTACGCTTTCGGTCTTTTATCAACGCCTGGATATCTAATCCTTCAGGAAAACTCAATCGATAGCGTTGTTCTATCTCTGCCGCCTGCTTATCGGCAAGCGCCTGTTTTTTGAAATCATAATTAAACAATCTCTCAAACTTTGATTGGTTGAAAATAAAAATATCTTGGCCGATGATCAAAACTTGGTTGTCTGTCGGAATTTTAAAACCAACATCAGCCGTAAATGATTCAAATTTATCACCACTAACCTGCCAGGCGGTCACTCCCTTCAAGGATCCAGACGATTGCAGTAATTTGGCTGAATAAAATAGCAAATCAGGATCTTGTGGCGAGGTAATGCGCGCAATTACGCCCTTAATTTTTTTAAATTCGTGATCCGTCTCGTTGAAATCAACAATATCTGCTCTTTCTTTTTCAATCAGGTGCAGTAGCGTTTCGGCTCGCCCAACCTTTTCTAGGTCAGTCCTAAGAAGAACATTTTCCTCTGCTTCGCTCAGTTCATAATCACGCACCGACATCCCGGTTCCAGCACCTAAATTAACTTGGTTGATATAATCCAGCAGAAAAAAAGGTTTTAGTTGCGATTCGAGCGAGCTATCTAGCTTTACAGAAAACGGCGTGTAGTTTTTGTTAAATAAAAACAACTCAATATCTAAAGTCTGCTTTAGGCTATCAGCGTGATTTGCCCACAAAAAAATATCAGTTTTTTCAACGTTATCTGTCATTGCCGCCTCGGTCATTTGTTTTCTCCTTTGATAAATCTTATTGAATTTCCTAAATTCTCTTTACGTGCGCGGTTGGCCCATTCATCCGCCAACTCATTGAGCTCCACATCGTCATGCCCTTTTACCCAAATCAACTCGGCGCTGGACTGTTTATAGAGAGCAAAAAGCAGATGAACCAAATCCAGATTTTTAATCTCACCGGTCTTTTTTGTCCACTCATTTTTCTCCCAATTAGGAGCCCATTTCGTCAAAACATTAATCCAAAATTCACTGTCAGTATGAATCTGACACTCTAAACCGCCAGAGTCAGCCAAAGCTCCAAGCAAGGCCTTTGCCTCCATGCGAATATTTGTCGTCTGCCCATCTTCGGAGCCGATCAGGTGCGGCTGGCCATTTTTAATAACAGCATAACCTCCAGGTCCAGGGTTTGGACTGGCGCTTCCATCAGTATAATAAATAATCATTACTCTATTGTACTATGAATCGGCTTGCCGAGAGAAACCATCTGACGTCGTTTCCACCATATCGGAGTAAACCTAGTCTGTATCGCAATTACGCCAGCTAATATCAAGACACCACCGATAATCATTTCGGCCGACAAGCTTTCGCCCAGCGCCACAACTGGCACGAGTACAGATAAAAACACTCCTAGATAATCCAGACCAGCTACTTGTGCTGAGCCCAAATGCTTGAGAGCCATCGTCGTCATGGCGCGCGTCAAAAACATTACGCCGACCACCGCATAGAGAATTGGTGCAATGACATTAAACTGTACTAGACTGGTGGACGTTGGGGCCGGCGCTCCCGTCATCAAAATGACGCCGCCAGTTAGCACTACGCCAACCCAAGCAACGATGCTTAGACTCGTCATGATATTTAACTGATGATCAACGGCGCGTTTTGCCATAACAAACATCAGTGGTGAGGCGACCGCATTTATAATCGCCATAATAGTAGCAATCGGACTAACGGTACCATTCATACTCCCCTTCAACAGAATCGGTAAAAAGATAATAATAAATCCGCCAAATGCCGCGAGAGATATGCCAAAATACGTTTTAGGTGAAATCCGTTCTTTAGTTAAAATTACCGAATAAATCATCATAATTATCGGCGAGCTAATGCCAATCAAGGCTGGATAGCTGGCTTGACTATAATAAATTGAACTAGCGACCGCCATAATCGCACTAGCATAAGCAATACCAGCAATAACTGAGTATTTGAAATTCTTTTCGTTTATCTGCTTTCTACCCAGGTAAAGCGCTGGCAAAAGTACGATCGCTAATGTACTAAAACGCAAAAAACTAACCCACAAAGGTCCCATATCGGCAACAACATTCTTTAAAAAGCTGTTATTAGGCGCAATCATCACTACAGCTATTAGCGCCATGATAAACCAGAATGTTTTTTGTTTGTATGTTTGTTTCATAAGGTTATACTATCAGTATAGCATAAGCTTGATAATAAGTCAAACATCTAGTTATCTTGAACAGAATTGTTGGTAAATGTAAAGGCTATTTAAGTCGTTTTCGTAGATATTCTGCCAGCCTATCACCGTATTCGGAACTTTCTAGCGCCAAATCAACCACTGCTTGAATATACTTGAACTGATCTCCTGTATCATGCCATACGCCGTCTATAAACTGACCATAGACTTTATCTTTTTGGGCTAACTCGTTGATACTATCGGCAAGAGTAATCTCACCATTTTTATCAGGTTTCTCCTGAGCAATTATCTTCAGAATATCCGGGGTCAATAGATATCCACCAACTGAAGCAAACTTACTTGGAGCATTCTTTTCTCCAGGTTTTTCAATCAGACTGTCTAACTCAAACAAGCCGTCGTCAAGCTGAGTGCTGATTTTTGCCATGCCATATTTATCGGCATCTTTTTTTTCAACCTCTATCAGAGAAATAATTGATTTGCCTGTTTGCTGGTAGGCTTCTTTTAATTGAACTGCTCGCGGTACCTCGCCGCGGAAAAAATCATCGGCAAAAAATACATAAAACGCCTCGTCGTCATCTATCAGATGCATGGCGTTTAATACTGGTCGAGCGTTACCTTTTGGCGTGCCTTTTTGGCGTACGTAAACGAAGTTGGCCATCTCAGCGATTGCTTTAATCTGCTCTGCTTCTTTAATTTTGCCCTTTTCACGCAGATCATACTCTAGCTCGTCTGAACGGTCAAAATGATCCTCAATAGAGCGCTTTGTTGAGCCGGTCACAATGATAATTTCGGTCACTCCGGCCGCCACGGCTTCTTCTACTACCAGCTGAATGACTGGTCTATCAATTATCGGTAGCATTTCTTTAGGCATGGCTTTTGTTTGTGGTAAAAACCTTGTACCAAGCCCAGCGGCACAAATTATTGCTTTTGTTGGTGTTCTATAATTCAATAATCTTCTCCTTTATTATTCTACTTGCCACTTCCGGGTTAGCCTTACCTTGTGAGTTTTTCATCACTTGACCTACCAGATAACCGATGGCTTTATCTTTGCCGTTTTTTATATCGTTTATGGACTGGCTACTTTTGGGGTCCGCCAATACTTGATCAACAATCGCTTCAATATCTTTGTCGTCGCTAACTTGTATGAGATTGAGTTCAGTCGCTAGCTGTCTGGCAGTTTTGGTACTTCCTCCCATTAGGTTAAATATTTGTTTTGCGGAAGTTGAGGACAGCTCAGCCTGACCAGTCATAGTTGCAAGTTCAATTATTTGTTCTTTTGAAGGGACTACTGCGGCTCCTTCTAAAGCGCTTGTTAGCCAATGTGCTGCTCGTACAGCGGTAGCATTGTCAGCCTCCGCCCTAATCTCTTCTATTAGCAGTGCATGGCTCTGAGTGTCCAGTAAGGCTTGTTGTACTGAGTGTCCGAGCTTGAGGCCACTCCAAGCTTTTCGATAATAGGCCGGCAGACGTGGCACGTCTTTTTGCATATCGTCAATCTCAATGTCAGTTAGAATAATCGGTAAATTGTCTGGGTCTGGCATATAACGATAATCTTGAGCGTCTTCTTTTGAGCGCTGAGAGGTGGTTTTTTGTTTGGCCTCATCCCACCCTCGAGTCTCTTGCCTCAAAGTCTCACCGTTTTCAATTGCTTTTATCTGACGCTTAATTTCGTACTCGGCAGCTTTTTCTATACTCCTAAATGAGTTAAGATTTTTGATTTCAGTTCGAACGCCAAGCTCGTCTGAGTCCTCGGGCGCTACCGAAATATTAACGTCAAAACGCATATTTCCATGATACAAATCACCCAGAGAAACACCAGAATAAACCATCAAACGATGTAGTTCTGCGGCATAAGCCTTGGCCTCGGCTGCCGAATGAATATCGGGATTTGATACGATCTCAATCAGTGGTGTGCCTGCCCTATTTAAATCAACCAAGCTATAGTCGCCATGATGAGTCAACTTGCCAGCATCATCTTCAAGATGAGCATGGTCTAGTGTAACCTTGACAAAACTTCCATCTTCAAGTGGCGCCTCAATATAACCACCTAATATTATCGGCTGATAGAGTTGAGTTGTCTGATAGCCCTTTGGTAGATCCGGGTAAAAATAATGCTTTCTATCGAAACGACTAACGTTGGCAACTTTTGAATTCAAGACTTTTGCCGCAATCACCGCCAGCTCCACCGCACGCTTGTTTAGGACTGGCAAAACCCCAGGCAGACCAAAATCAATATGATTGGTAGCACTATTTGGTTCTGCATCACGCGCGTCATTACTTGAACTACTAAAAAGCTTGGTCTTTGTAGCTAGCTGAACGTGACACTCTATGCCAATTGTCGGTTCATAAATAGTCTTTGTCATTAGATCACTCCTAGTTCTTTTAAGGCTTTTTTGTATACACTGAGCGCCCACCGGGCTTTGTCGTAAGTCACCCGCATATCTATTTCGTGAGCTACTCGGTTGCGCAACTTGTGCGCCTGCCAAACCGCCGGCTTGTCGGATAGCTTCCGATTGACGGCCTTGAGTCGTTCAGCCATAGTTAATCCTGGAAAACCTAAATCTTTTAATGAATGGTCCAGTAGTTTGTCGGCACTCAACACTGCCATAGCATTTGCTTGGTCATCGTCACGTTTAAGCTGGTTTTGGATCTCTAGCCACTGGATGCGATACTTTTCAACATCAATCGTTTTGGCGCGTTTTTTGGTAAGCTCAATAAAAATCAATAACATCGCGCCGACGATAAATATAGCAGCAAAAAAGAAAATCATTTCGGTTTTCATTTTGCCTCCTCTGTAGATTGCGCTACAGACAGCAACAAGGCATCCGACTGACGCGAGCCGATCAATTGAACGCCGACCGGTAATCCATCCTTTGTCTCGCCCGCAGGCACGCTAATAGCTGGCAGTCCGGCCAGAGATGCCGGTGAAGTCATAGTATCAACTAAATACATCTTGATCGGGTCATCAATCCGTTCACCAATCTTGAAAGATGGTGTCGGAGAAACAGGACCGATCAGTAGATCATAGTCTTTGAACATCAAGTTAAATTCGTTAATCATTATGGTTCGAGCTTTTTGAGCTTTTTGGTAGTAGGCATCAAAATATCCGCTAGATAATACGAAGCTGCCCATGATAATCCGTCGCTTATTCTCTTTTTCAAGATACTGACCACGAGTTTTTTCATATACATCTGTTAAGTTTATAGCCTGCTGACTGCGCTGGCCATAGCGAATACCATCATAACGCGCCATGTTGCTACTGAGCTCGGCGGATACGACAATATAATAAATCGCCACAGCGTATTTTACCGAGGGTAAACTGACCAGCTCAACTGTGTGCCCTTGGCTGCGTAACTTTTCAATGTATATATCTAACTGCTGACGTACCTCTGGGTCAACCTGATTATCAATAAACTCTTTGACTAAGCCGATTTTTAGTGGTTGATCAGTGTTTTCTAGTGGCTTAAAGAAGTCTGGTAAAGTAGTTGCGTCTTGAGGGTCGGCACCGGCAATAATATCCATAACTTCCGTCGCATCAGCTATATCACTAGCTAGCACCCCGATGGTATCGGTACTGCTGGCCATGCCGACTACTCCATAGCGACTAACTGCTCCATAGGTGGGCTTTACACCTACCACGCCATTAAAGCTGGCTGGCTGCCGAATTGAACCTCCAGTGTCAGAACCCAAGGCGAAAGGCACTATACCAAGCGCTACGGCTGCTGCTGAGCCTCCAGAACTACCGCCGGCTACCCTAGTTTTGTCATAAGCATTTTTTGTCACGCCGTAGGCAGAGTTTTCGGTACTACCACCGTGAGCAAATGAATCAAGATTTGACTTGCCGATAACGATCGCGCCTTCAGTCTCAAGCTTTTCAACTGCTGTCGCCTGGTAAGGCGCCACAAAATCGCTCAAAATAGCACTACCAGCAGTAGTCGGACCACCAAACGATAAGAAGTTGTCTTTTACCACAAACGGCACACCAGCTAGACGTCCAGTCACTTTACCCTCGTCAACTAGCTTAGCTCGCTCTAAAGCTCGCTCCTCAGTCAGGGAAATCAAGGTATTATAGTCTTCAAGCTGCTTGGCTTTTTTGATAGCCGTAGTCACATTATCGGTTGCACTTTTATTAAGATAATCAGCGATCTTTTTCATCATAAAACCTTTGGCACTTTCACCGCACTACCTTGACCTTCAGGAGCCAGGCCTACTAATTCTTCACTACTGACAGGACTGGTCAAGACATCATCTTCACGCCAAATATTTTTTAAATTCGTCACCTGATAGGTCGGCTCAACACCTGCCAAATCGAGCTCATCAAGTTGGTTTACATACTCTAAAATCTTTGTTAAATCTTCGCTTAACTCGTTCACTTCCCCAGCGTCCAATGCGATGCCACTAATCTTGGCAAGCTTAATAATCTCCTCGTTTGAAACTTCTTTCATATTTATTTATTATAGCATAACTATAGATAGTGCTTATTCATTGAGAAGCTGAGTTATTGAGGAAGGGAAGAGGTCTCTCCGGAGGACACATCCCCTCTTGAATGGCTTCACCATAATAAGCATGCATAACTTTACCAGTTTCAGTATAGCGAGCATAAAAACACAACTTTTCCCATGGGTTCTGTGGAATTTCAGCCCAATAAAATCCAGCCTCCACCCCTGGACTAGATACAGGTTCATAATAACTCCACCCCTCGGCATTTTCCAACTTATACTGCATCATATTTGTAGAGATGTCATTTTTTAGAGTAGTTTCTATATTATCTTTCATCACCTGGCGATAAGATACCGTGCCGATGCCAATAATGATCGCAATTACAGAAATCACCATCAACACTTCTATCAGTGTAAATCCTTTGTTTCTAGTGCTATTTGCCATATTTTACCTACTTTTTACTTATAATAATATCTTACCATAAGTTTAATACCACAACTAGTTTTGTTTGTTTTGAATCTCTTTAATTAGATCCCTTAGTTCCATTGCCTTTTCAAATTGCAGATTAGCACTAGCAAGTTCCATCTGTCCCGTCAAGTCACGAATCAAACCTGGATACTCATCTGCCGGAATCTTTTTAAGATTAATTTTGGGCTCGTCATCTTTTTTCGGAATCAAAGCGCGAATACCTTCGTCAACACCCTTTGAAACGCTTGTTGGTGTGATGCCGTGCTTTTTGTTATGCCTATCTTGTATCTCGCGTCGCCGATTTGTCTCGTCTATCGCCCGTTGCATACTACCAGTCATGTTATCGGCGTACATGATAACCCGCCCCTTTTCGTGCCTAGCTGCTCGGCCAATTGTCTGTACCAGAGCACTCTCGCTCCTTAGAAAGCCTTCTTTATCGGCATCAATTATCGCTACCAGGCTAACCTCAGGTAAGTCTAGCCCCTCTCGGAGTAAATTAATCCCCACCAAGACGTCATAAACACCTGTTCGTAAATCGCGTAATATATCTGACCTCTCCAAAGTATCAACATCGCTATGGATATAAGCAGTTTTGATGCCTGATTCTGTCAAAAACTCTGACAAATCCTCGGCCATACGTTTAGTTAAGGTCGTTACCAATGCTCGCTCGCCATTTTTAATCCGTTCTTTTATCTCGTGTATTAGGTCATCTACTTGACCAGTTGTTTGGCGTACCTCCACTTCAGGATCAAGTAAACCAGTCGGTCTGATCACCTGCTCAATCGGCTGTGAACTATTTTTTAGTTCAAACTCACCCGGGGTGGCTGAAACATAGACAACTTGATTGATATGATTATAAAATTCCTCAAACTTCAATGGACGATTATCTAACGCACTGGGCAACCTAAATCCATGCTCTACAAGCGTCTCTTTTCGCGCCCGATCTCCATTATACATCCCTCTTACTTGCGGCAATGTCATGTGGCTTTCATCTACGATTAGTAAAAAATCATCAGGAAAGTAGTCTACCAATGTGGCGGGCTGTTCTCCTGGAGCCCGGTTGGTCAGATAGCGGCTATAATTTTCTATGCCCTTAACAAAACCAGTTTCCTCAAGCATTTCTATGTCGTATTTAGTACGCCCAGCCAGTCGTTGTGCTTCTAACAACATTCCACGCGATTCAAAATACTCCATTCTTTCATCAAATTCACGCTTAATCATGCCGACGGCACGCTCAACCTTCTCTTTTGGCGTGACATAGTGACTACTAGGAAAAATACTAATACTCTCGGGTTGCTCTAAAATCTCCCCTGTCAGTGGGTCAATAGTAGTAATTCGTTCAACTTCATCGCCAAAAAATTCTAGGCGATAAGTTTTTTCTCCGCCCGCCGGCATAATATCCACCACATCTCCCTTGACGCGAAATGTTCCGCGGTGAAAATCAAAATCGTTGCGTTGATATTGAATATCACTAAGCCAACGCAAAAATTTATCTTGACGACGCTTTTCACCTTTTTTGACAGTAACGGACATCTCAGCGTAATCGGCCGGTGAGCCAATACCAAAAATACAGCTAACGCTAGCGATAATAATCGTGTCTCGCCTAGTCAAAAGAGCGCTCGTAGCTGAGTGTCGAAGACGATCTATTTCCTCGTTGATTTTGCTATCTTTTTCAATATAGGTATCGCTGCTGGCAATGTACGCCTCTGGTTGATAATAATCAAAATACGAAACAAAATAGTGTACCTCATTTTCCGGAAAAAATTGTTTAAATTCACTGTAAAGTTGAGCAGCAAGAGTCTTATTGTGCGCCAAAACAAGTGTTGGCGCTTGCCGTTTCTCTATTACGTTGGCCATAGTAAAAGTTTTACCAGAACCTGTAACACCCAGCAGTGTCTGCTCTTTTTCCCCTTTTTCAAGACCCTTAACAAGACTATCAATAGCCGTCGGCTGATCACCTGTCGGCTGATAATCGGTCACTAATTTAAATCGGTTCTTGACTGCTACCATCTAATCTATTATAGCAGTAATCTTAAAATGGAGCTCTATCCCCGACCAGCGCGCTTTGGGCTTAAATGATTATCTTCGCTATCGTGCTCAAAATCAGTATAACGTTTGTCTAGTTCTTCTATTACGCGATCAACCAATCGGGACGGATCGGTATCATAGATAATATCGGCAGCACCTGGCGCCTCAATATTTTCTAAAAGTGTTGGCGTGTAGTCAGCTAGACCACCACTTCCTAATAACACTCCACAAACTTTACGGCTCTCTAGTGCCGTAGCGAGCTCATGCAGGCTTCCCATGCGTCCACCGACAGTTATTACTGCGTCGCTACTACGAACTAGGTGGACATCTCGCCCAACGTAGGCCATACCAGTAAAGTTGATGTAGTCAAACTCTTTGGTTGGTAAGCGATAAACTGCAACGTGCTCACGAAATGAGCTAGCAGGTGAAAAGCCGATTGATAGTCCCCTGTCTTCGCCTAAACTAAAAACTCCCTCAGCAGCTGCGTGAGGCAATCCTACGGTCGCTCCGGTCAATAACGTTTTTCCACGCTTTGAAATCTCTTTACCTAACTGAAAAGCTAAATCTCGTGACGTCTTCACTGTTTCCCCAGATGCTGCACCTGATACACAAATTTGATATCTCATTTTTTTATCTCCTCTATTTTATACCACTCTGGCGCGCTTGCCAGATATGATTTTATATCTTCTTTACTTAGTAATCCTGCCTGGGCGCCGATTTTCGTCACAACGCTAGCACTGTTGATTGGTCCCCACAACAATGCCTCTTTCAAAGTTAATCCAAGCGCCAATGCTCCAACAACTGCTGACGCAAATGCATCTCCTGCTCCTGTGCGATCGTTGGGTTTTGTAAAGTCCGGGTAATTCGGTACTTTATAAAAAATCTCGTCTGCGTAGGCCACTGAGCCTTTCGTGCCGTTTGTGACGATTGTGATCTCGGGACCCATATCAGCTAAACTTTTAACGACACCTAAGACGTCATCAGCCTTCACTCCAGTCACTTCACTCGCCTCTTCTAGGTTCATCACGACAACTTTTGCTCTTTTATAAAATGGTGACATTTTTTCATTACCCCATTTAAAATGGAAGGTTCCTGGCTGTAATACAAATTTAATATCAGGGTTATCTTGCAGGTATTTTAGTAAATCCTGATGTAGGTCCCACGACTTATCACTCAAAAGTCCCAGATAAATCCAGTCAGGTTTTTTATTTGGCGCTTTGAACTGATAATTATAGTCCTCATTTTTCACTAAAATTGTGCGCTCAGCACCGTAGCGTAAAACGTAATAATAATTTGATG
>CAZUSB010000015.1:13056-15680 GCA_964622895.1 uncultured Candidatus Saccharibacteria bacterium
TTACCGTCCGTGTCAGTTTCTATCTTTGCTTCATTTTTGTAGAGTTTTATAAATGCGTCAGTAAAAATATCACCAACCGCAAAGATTGTTGGTATTTTTACAACACTATTCTCCTCAGTGTTCTCTATTATTTTATCAAACTTTTCTTCAGTCTTTATTAAATCAATCTCTGTTGCCACAGAGCGGACCATGTCATTGTTTGTTCTTTCATGCAAAGCATAACGCTTAACTATCTCAGAGCGTAGCTGCCTTTGAGCGTGAGCGACCGAGCGATGATCATAATCTAGGCCTTTTTCAATATTTTCTTTTATATCTGCCAAGCTTAATGATATCGGACCATCGCCAAGGTTAATCAATAGATATTCCGATCCTTCAAATAAACTTTCGTCACGTCCACTCGCCGCTGAATTTAATGCCAAGTAAAGTTCGGCACCTAGGATGTCATTACCCTTGAAGCCTAGTCGTCGCGTCAGGTCAAAAGATTTTTGGGCGATTTCAGCAATTAGGCGCACATCAATCCCTGCAAAGCCTGATGCTCGTTCAAGGCGTGCGATATTCATCAAAAACAACGGATGATCGTTTGCTAGTAGTGATTGTAATTTATGCGCCATTTTGCCCTCCCATTATCTTGTTTAGTTTTACAACGCCGTTTCGGTTAGTGGCATGTCATGCAAGACAACATCTTGCCTTAAGATACCTTTTTTAGCACCTAGAGACTGCACAACCGAAGTAGAATTAGCACTACCAAAAATCACGGCCTCTTTTAGACTCTTTCCTAGAGCCAACTGACTAGTTAGTCCAGAGCCAAACGCATCTCCTGCGCCAGTACGATCAAGTACCGGGACATCTTCGTACATTCCAGCACGAATCATGACCTTTCCATCGCTAGCCATGACGCCGTTTGGTCCATCGCTCACCACAGATACTGGTGCGTATTTTAATAAATGCCTGACTAATTCATCTAGATTCTCACCCGGGACGATTAACTGCGCTTCTTCTTTGTTGACCAACAAGACCTCTACGTCTTCTAAAAGTGCCTTTAATCTATCAGGGTCAGAAAGCTCCATATCTCCTGGATTAAATGCTATCTTGACGTTATTTTCGCGTGCTTTTTGAAAAATCGTCGCTAAGGCTTCAAATTTCCCCGCAAAAGTTGAGACATAAATCCACTCAAACTGTGAAAAATCTAGATTCTGATAGTCTTCCGGTGTATGACTAGTGGCTGCACCACGATAAATTAAAATAGTACGCTCACCAGAATTAGTTAGTAAAACTGTTGAGTACTGAGTGCCACCCTTCTCATCCCGTATAACTTGACTACTATCTACATATTCTTTGTCTAGTTCACTTATAACTACATCGGCTGCCACGTCATTGCCCATTTTACCGACAAATGAACTTTCTAAACCCTGTCTGGCAAATGTTACAGCTGCATTGGTAGCTCCACCTCCTGTAGCAAAATCTACAGTTTCAACATTTATTTTTGCCCCGAGCTTAAAGGGCTGCACAAACTCTTTCGCATATATATTTGTTTTTGGGTCCAACTGCGAACTGATTCCCTCTCCGGAAATAAAGACATCTTGCGATGCTGACCCGAATGCACATATCTTAACCATATGCATTATCATACATTATTTGATACAATAAGTACAAATGAACAATTTACAATTATTACACACCAAGTACAACCAGAGCCCGTGGCTCGACAATATTAGTCGCGATTTATTGCAAGATGGTGGACTTGCTCAATATCTCGCAGATGGAATCCGTGGCGTTACCTCAAATCCAACGATTTTAGAAAATGCTATTAAAAACAGCTCGCTTTATGATGAGCAAATAAAGTCCCTTGCGACAGCTGGGGCTTCAACTGAAGACATCTACTGGCGCATCGTCATGGATGACATCAAAGCTGCTGCTCAGATTTTACGACCACTTTATGATGAGAGCGATGGCGAGGATGGTTACATCTCATTAGAAGTCTCGCCTCTTCTTGCGTACGACCGTGCAGGCACAGTTGACCAAGCCCGTTGGATTTGGGAAACAATCAATGAGCCAAACCTCATGATAAAAGTACCAGCAACAAATGCCTGTATTCCTGCTGTTTATGAACTTCTTAAGCTAGGTATCAATGTAAATGTCACTTTGATTTTCAGTCTAGATCACTACAACCAAGTAGCTCAAGCACATCTTGCCGCGCACAAAGACAGTGACACACAGGCTCGCAGTGTCGCTTCGTTTTTTATCAGTCGGGTTGACACAAAAATAGATGCGCGATTAGAAAAGATTGGCACGAATGAAGCGAGAAAACTTGTTGGGAAATCGGCTGTAGCTCAAGCTCGGATTGCTTATGACATTTTCTTAAAGCATAGTGCAGAGATCGCTACTCTAGAGCCAAAGAGTCCAGCTATACAGCGACTTCTCTGGGCTTCTACCTCGACCAAAAATCCTAACTATAATGACCTCCTTTATGTCACTGGCCTTCTGGCGCCCTTTACTGTCAATACTCTTCCTGAAGACACGATTGGCAAGATCCTCGACCACCTCCCTGAAGATGCCCCAAGCTTAAATATGTACGACATAGAACAAGCTAAAATGACCTACAATGAACTGGCACATGTTGGCAT
>CAZUSB010000016.1:0-8291 GCA_964622895.1 uncultured Candidatus Saccharibacteria bacterium
TTGCTCGGTCCTTGCCCTTTTCCCTTCAATCGTGTATAATAGCCAAGTTATGAAAAGCAGTATTCACCCACAAGATTACCGTCCAGTCGTATTTAGCGACGAAGAGGCGGGGTTTGCGTTTTTGACACAAAGTACAGCGCAAACAAAAGAAACTATCAAATGGGAAGATGGCAACGAATATCCATTGGTGAAAATCCATATTTCGTCCGCCTCTCACCCGTTCTTTACCGGCGAAGGTAAAATTATTGACACCGAAGGTCGTGTTGATCGCTTTAAGGCTCGTTTTGCAGCCGCTGAAGCGCACAAAAAAGCTCAGCTAGAAAAGAAGAAAAAAGCAGAAGCTAGTAAAAAAGCAGCTCCTAAAAAAGCTAAAAAGGCCGAGGAAAAAGACGCCTAACTAGACTAACTCAGTCAAAACACCCCTCTCATGGGGTGTTTTCTGTTATAATATACTTACTATATGACAAAGATTCAACTAGATATAGATAAATTAAACACTGAAAAAGCCGAATTGGCGGATTTTTTAGCTACGCCCACTGCTTATAGTGATCCTGATTTTAGTACAAAAAACAAACGCTTTACTGAGGTAAATGCAATTATAAATACCGCTCAGCGTCGACTCTCACTAGAAAAGCAATTAGCCGAAGCAAAGAGTCTTGCCAGTGGCAACGACGAATTAGCCGAGTTAGCCAAACTAGAGGTGACAGAAACCGAAGAGCAGCTGATCAAGCTAGAAGAAGAACTATTTTTAATGCTCACTCCAAAAGACCCAAATGACGAAAAAAACGCCATTATTGAAATCCGTGCTGGTGCAGGTGGTGACGAAGCTAGTTTGTTTGCTAGCGAACTTTATCGTATGTACCTGAGATTTGCCGAAAACAACAAACTCAAGTCTGAATTGCTGAGTCAAAATCAAAATGACAGTGGTGGCACCAAAGAAGCTATATTTAAGCTCAGTGGCGACTCTCCCTATTCAAAGCTCAAGTATGAGTCAGGTGTTCACAGAGTGCAACGCATCCCGGCAACAGAATCTCAAGGCAGAGTTCACACTAGTACGGTAACCGTAGCAGTTCTGCCCGAAGCAGAAGAGACCGATATAGAAATCAGTCCTAACGATTTACGCATAGATATTTTCCGATCAGGAGGTCATGGTGGTCAGTCTGTCAACACTACCGACAGCGCTGTGCGCATCACTCACCTACCGACAGGCCTCGTCGTAACAAATCAAGATGAAAAATCTCAAATCAAAAACAAAGAAAAAGCGATGGGTGTTTTAAGAAGTCGCTTATTGCAACAAAAAATTGACGAAGACAACGCTAATCTTACAGAGAAACGTCGCAAACTAATCGGAACTGGTGATCGCTCAGAAAAGATTCGCACTTATAATTTTCCTCAAGATCGTATCACCGATCACCGCATCGGTTACTCTAGAAGCAATATTCCAGCCGCTATGAATGGTGAGATTGATGACATTATAGAAAGGTTGCAAAATTATGAACGAGAACTTGCCGCCGAAAACGCAAACAATTAACGCTTGGCTTAAAGAAGCTGTTTCTGAATTAAAAAGTGCCAAAATCAAGAGCGCAGGCCTTGACGCAGAACTGATTTTAGCCAACACTTTACGCAAAGACCGTACATATATTCACGCTCACGACACGGAAGTTTTAGCACCACGGTTTTTACAGATTGCTAACGCCAGAATCGCTCTACGAAAAGATCGAGTGCCACTAGCCTATATTTTAGGCGGTAAAGATTTTTATGGCAGATGGTTCAAGATTACCCCGGCTGTTTTGGTCCCACGTCCAGAGACAGAACAATTTATTGAACTAATAAAGGATCTTATTCCCAAAAACCGACATTTATTTGACTCTACGCCCGAGCTAGTAGATGTTGGTACGGGCAGCGGTGTGATTGGTATTAGCGCCAAACTAGAACTACCCGACCTAAATGTCACACTCATGGATATTGACAGGCACGCTTTAAATATTGCCAAAGAGAATGCAAAATTACTCGACGCTGAGGTAAAAACCGATACGAGTAACCTTCTTGATAAATACTATAAACAGGCTGACATTATTGTTGCTAATCTCCCCTATGTGGATCGCGACTGGTCACGTCCTAGGGAGCTTGACTATGAACCGCAAAATGCACTCTACGCACATGATGATGGACTTGGTTTAATAAAAAAGCTTTTATTGCAGGCGCGACACAAGCTCAAGCCAACTGGCATGTTACTTTTAGAGTCAGACCAAAGACAGCAGTTAGATATTAGGCGTTTCGCTCGAGAGAACGGCTACAAAGTAGTCACGACTCATGACTTAATCACCGTTTTAAAATTAGCTAATTAGTTAACGGTTGATAAGATGATAATGTGACTTGTTTTGTTGTAGTTTTTCCATCTCGTAATATAGTCAACGTAACTTCTGTTCCTGGCCTATACATACCAATAACAGTAGATAACCCCTGAGAGCGACCAATTTTATTATCATTGACTTTTGTAATAATATCTCCAGCACGAATTCCTGCTTTTTCTGCTGGGCTACCTGAGGAAACTGCATTATCACCTAATACGTATGCACCTTCGCTGACAGAAAGTTTATATTCGGTCGCTACAGCTGGCGTAATATTGACGAAATTAACTCCCAAGAAGGCTCTCGTGACTTTGCCAGTTTTTAGCAATTCACTGAGCAAGCCTTTTGTGGCGTTTATCGGAATAGCAAAGCCAATATTGTTGGCATCCGCAGCGATGGCGGTATTGATGCCGATAACCTGCCCGGCTAAATTAACTAATGGACCTCCAGAGTTACCCGAATTTATCGCTGCGTCGGTTTGCAATAAATCCACTAAGTCTTCTTGTTGACTGCCGTTGCTATTTCCCGCCGTAACTGGACGACCAACACCCGACAAAATACCAGTTGTCACGGTGTTTTGGTACTGCCCCAAAGCATTACCAATTGCAACTACCTGCTGCCCAACCTTGACCGTACTACTATCACCCAATGTCACGACTGGTAAATCTTTGACGTCTGGAATTTTCATAAATGCGATGTCATTGAGTGGATCGCTGCCGATAACTTCTACATTATTGTAAGCTTTACCATTTTCAAGACTAACAGTAGCAGTTTTGGCATTGCCCACAACATGACGATTGGTCATGATATAACCATCCGAACTGACGATAACACCAGTACCCGCCCCTGTCTGGTTCATAACTCCAAACATAGTGTCAGTTTGTGACTGAACCATAATAGACACGACGCTAGGTCCGACAGTCTCTACAACTTTTGAAATCGATTTTTCATTGCCCGTTGCTATGGCGTTACCATCAACATCGGACGTAGTAGCAATACTAGGCTCACTACGATTTGATTCATAAATTAAACTCGCTCCCAACATACCCGATATAAATGATACGAATATAATTGCTAAAATTAAACTGAGGTGCTTAAATGCGCCAGAACTATTTTTTGACTTTTTTGTCTTATGCTCTTTGACTTTTGGCTCGTTTACTTTTTTCTCTTCTGTCATATTACTATTCTATTGCAAATACGAAATATTATCAAAAAATACTAGCAACACCACTGCAACCAAGACTGAAAAAATCGTTGGCAGCAATACGTCATTGACACGTACTTTCTTGTGTTTGTAAAATGAGTTGTAAAAAGTCATAGAGACAAATCCAAATAAGCTTATCAAAATTGCCACTTGTGGAATTTGTACAAAGCTAAGCCCTGGCAACGAATAAGCAATTGTCCAATGGTAGGCTAGCCATGATATTTCAGCGACAAAAAAGCCCCAGACAAAACTAAGTAGTGTAATTTGTTTTTCATCATAACTAGATAACGCATGTCTCGCACAGAGATAACCGACTGCCCACATTAATATAACAATTACAAAACTTGGTGACCAATATGACACTGATGCAAAAATCGTAGCGGTCGCCAAAAAGAGTGCAATCCCCGACTGAACAATGACAAAGCTTCGTTTTGAGCGAGGCTTGATAAACAATAACCAAGCTGCATAGAATAACGCCAAAAACACCTGGAAGACTATAACGGATGTTTCATTTGTGGCGTTTGCATTGTTTGCCAAGCCCATAGAAACAACAACGCTCAACCCAACAATGAGATCTACTAGATTCGCTTGGATGTTAGCCAGCCAAAAGCGTGGTCGCACTGCTAAAGCGCGCCATTTACTCAAGACGATCAAGATGATTGGAATAACTATTGAACCAGTCGTCCAAAGTAGCACCAGCACCATAAAAGGCAGTGCTAAGTTTAATCCGATATAAAGTAAATTGCTAGTAAATGACTTGCGACGATGCTTAACTTTCAAAAAGTCCATAGCTATATCATATCACAAGACTAATTAGTCTTTGCCTCACTACTTTTTGGCACATCACCTAATATAACTACGAAATCAATACCATCTTTGACTGATATTTTTGGCTCTCCATAGCTGGCAGACACCCCGAATCGCTGCTCTAATGCTTGCCTAGTCTTGACGAAGCTTTCTTTGTCTCCTGAGGTTTGATAGATTTTAATCGTAGAATAGTCGCCACTTGGTGCGTCTCCAAGATAAACTACATCAAAACCAGCATCTGTTAATTTATCTCCTGTTTCTTTTGCTAATCCAGATTGTCCAGTTGCGTTATAAACCGCCACACTCGCTCCCTCTTTTGAGACTTCATTTGAAATGCTGTGTTTTTTGATGAAGGCGTGAATTTTTGAATAATCAAAAGTTCCAGCAATTGGCACAACCACACTTTGTCCAGATATATTATCTGTGCGCACGAGTGGGTCTTCTTTGTCTACCAAGCTCAAACTAGTGATGTTTTCCGGTTTAATATTTGAGGCGACATCAAGAACCGTCCTTAATTCACTAGTCGTAATATCGGTGCGCAGGTTATCTCCTAACGCATCCATTAAACCTGTAACTTTACCGACATTTGTTAATGTACCGGCACTCAAGGCTTTTTGCTGCAGGGCAATAATAATCTTTTGTTGGTTTTGCTCGCGCGCAAAGTTTCCGCCCGAAAGCCCGTAGCCTCCAGCAGCTCCTCGGGCTCTAGCTAGTGCCAATGCATGTACGCCGTCTAGATGAACTTGCTCGCCTTTATCGTATTTGACATAATAACACTTATAGCCACACGCCCAGTCAAAATTACGATCTAATATGCCTCGTGGATCATCAGTTTCAATCGTTACATCTACTCCACCTACTGCATCTACGCTTTGAGTTAAAACATCCCAATCAACATGCGCAAAATATTGCATCTCTAGTCCTAGGATTTTTGTAACCTGAGCTTGTAATGCCTGTACGCCTGCCTGTTCATTTTTTCCATCTTTTGAGGCACAAAAATAAGCAGCATTTAACTTGCCGGCATTACCAACTATGCAAGTGCTTTGATATTTTACCCATAAATCTCTAGGTAAGCTAACCATGAAAGCGTCTTTTGTGGTTTGATTAACACTTAACACAATTATTGTGTCCGTCAGGTTAGCCCCATCATGATCACTCGGAGAAGTACCAAAAATTAAAATATTTGTACGACCATTGGCGTCTTCTTTAAGTTTTTGTTTCTCTACTAAGCCAAACAAACTTCCCTTGAACACTTTTTGTCCAGCATTAAAAAACTTGTACCCGACATATAGACCAAGGATTATAGCCAAAATAGCTACAAAAATACTGAGTCTTTTTGCTAGTTTTTTCTTTGACTTCTTTTTGTCGTGCCTCCCCCAGCGCGACCTAGATTTAACTTTATTTTTTTGTGATGATTTTGGCTCATTTAAACTGTCTTCGTCAATTAGACGTAGCGAGTCAGAAATGTCTTTGGTGTTTATAGAATGATTTTTCTCAGTTTTGCCGAGAGCTTTTCTGGTCTGGGTTGAACTAGCCTTTAAATCAGGTCTAGCCATGCGATCGGTTTTTCGAGACATGTGTGAGTTGGAGTGACTTTTTTCGCTGGTCTTTGACTGAAAACGCTTTTCACCAAGCCCGTCATCCGCCCTACGAGGGACAAAACCATCTAATGAATTCTTGTTATTCTTTTTCATAAACGCTCATACTAGTATAACTTAAATATGCTAAAAATTGTAAATACCATCATCGCAGAGTATAATCATTACAGCAATGAAACCAACATTTTTTGACAGACATCCGATAGTTCAAGATGTCATCGGCATTACGATTTTTATCATTAGCGTCATTATCGGCACTATAGTTATAAATAGTTTTATTTTTCGGAGCTACAATGTCGTTGGAGCAAGCATGGAAAATACACTTTACACAAACGACAGACTGATTGTAAATCGTATCCCTTCAACCGTATCCCATCTACAAAATGAGGCGTGGGTGCCAGAGCGTGGTGATATCATTGTCTTTAAAAACCCCCAAATCTCAACAGGACTGGGCGATGAGCACTTAGTTAAACGCGTTATCGGACTACCAGGAGAGCGTGTGGTCGTTAATAATGGTGAAATCACTGTCTATAACGACGAATACCCGCAAGGCTTCAACCCGGACCACCTACCTAGTGGCGGCACACCAGGTACTCCCACTTCTGGCGAGATTGACATAAAAGTACCAGAAAATGAAATCTTTGTCTCTGGCGATCATCGTCAAGATGGATACTCATATGACTCGCGAAACGGTCTAGGTACGGTTCCACTCTATGATGTAGTTGGTCCAGTTTCTATTAGGATTTTCCCATTCACTCAATTAAAATTCTTTTAAAAAATCGCTCCAACAACTATAAAAGATTTATTAATCTATCAAAATCATCTTGGCTTTTGAATTTAATCATTAAAGTTCCTGAGCCTTTTGCAGTAGATTTGACTCGCACTTCTGTTTTTAGCTTAGTTGCCAGGCTGTCTGCTCTTTTGTGATAATCTTCTTGCAATTTAGATTGGGTCTTGTTGACTTGATCTTCTTTTTTCTTTTGTTTTAATGATTTAATGTAACTTTCTATGCGCCGAGCGCTCCAGCCCTCTTTGACGATCATTTGGCTAATCTGATTAGCATCTTCGGGGTCTAGCCCGATTAGCGGCCTAGCCTGGCCTTCTGTCAACTCACCACTAACTATCAAGGCTTGAGTCTCTTTTGGTAGCTTAAGAAGCCTGAGTGTGTTGGTAACAGCGCTAACCGATTTGTTTCCTACTCGTGCACCAATCTCTTCTGGGTTTAAATTGAATTGATCTTTAAGTTTTAAGTAAGCTGTCGCTGTTTCTATAGCGTTCAGGTCTCTTCGCTGAAGGTTTTCTATCAATGAAATCTCTAATCTGTGCTGGCTGGTTAGACTCCTGATAAGCGCCGGTACTGTGTCTAGCCCAGCTATCTGTGCCGCTCGAAATCGCCTCTCTCCGGCTACTATTATGTAGCCATTTTTTTCTTTTACCACCACAATTGGTTGCAATATACCATGCTCTTTGACAGACAATGCTAGTTCTTCTAGCCCCTCCTGGTCAAAATGTCTTCGCGGCTGCGCAGGGTCTGGCGTGATTTCGCCTAGCTTGATATTTTTTAGAGAAGTCAATTTTTTATCTTCGGAGGCAGTAATATCAAAAGTCTCATCCAATAAATCGGTCGGAATTAAACTATCAAAGCCCCTGCCTAATCCATGTTTATTTTTCGACACGTTTTATCACCTCCTTGGTTAATGACTTGTACGCCCTGGCGCCTTTTGAAAACTTGTCATACACTCCAATCGGTACACCATGACTCGGAGCCTCGGCGACTCTAATATTGCGCGGAATAACAGTATCAAATATTTTTCCAGGGAAGTGTTTTTTGATTTCTGAGTGAACCTGTGAACTAAGCGTCGTCCGTGCATCTACCATAGTTGGGAGTACACCAACTATATCTAATGTTGGATTCATGCCTTTTCGGATGAGCTTGACGGTCTCAAGTAGCTGACCTAACCCCTCTAGCGCATAAAATTCTGTCTGAACAGGCAACAATATGTAGTCTGAAGCGATCAACCCATTAATCGTCAATAGACTGAGGCTCGGTGGATTGTCTATAATTATATAATCAAACTGATAGTCTGTGGTAGCAATCGCGCTTTTAAGGCGAGAAAACCGCCTATCGGCTTGCGCCAACTCCGCCTCGGTATTAGCAAGTGCCGGTACAGTTGGTACAATATAAAGATTTTTGTAATCAGTCATTAATACCGCCGAGTCAAAATTGGTTTGTTCAGCCACCACCTCACTTGAGGTATAAATTAAACTGTTTTTGTCTACACCAAATCCACTAGTGGCGTTACCTTGCGGGTCAAAATCTATCAGCAAAGT
>CAZUSB010000016.1:8391-11723 GCA_964622895.1 uncultured Candidatus Saccharibacteria bacterium
CTACACCAAATCCACTAGTGGCGTTACCTTGCGGGTCAAAATCTATCAGCAAAGTCTTTTTGCCACTTTTTGCTAGATAATAGGCTAAATTAATAGCAGTAGTCGTCTTGCCGACACCCCCCTTTTGATTTGTCACAGAAATAACCGTACTCATATATCTATATTATACCCGTAAAAAGACGCATAAGCAATTTAAAAACGCCCGGCGTATAAATCCGGACGTTTCATGGTGAAATTACTGCACTTTCTATTTGATTGAAGTAATTTCAATCTGCGTGTATTTTTGACGATGTCCCATCTCTTTGTGAACACGTTTTTTAGATTTGTAACGAATTACTCGTACTTTATCACCCTTAACTAAAGGTTCTGTGACCTTGGCGGTTACTTTCACGTTTTTGACAGTTGGAGTGCCGACACTAACTTTGTCGCCATCAATCACCAACAGTGCGTCAAGCGTGAGCTCTTTCGTTCCTTCCGGGAGGAGGTCCACCAGGAGGGTCTCTTTTTCGGCGACAATATGTTGCTTGCCACCAATCTTTACGACTGCTTTTGACATTGATTTTTCCTTCTTTATTAGTTGATCAATCTTTTAGATTATATCAGATAAGCTCTAAAATGTAAACATCCACCCGACCAGAGTGGATATTTACGTAATGTTTAGTGCGTGTGACTACTCGTCTGCATGCAAGATTTTACTTGCCCTCTTTTGGAGCATCGGTTGTAATAGTTTCTGTTTCTACCTCAACTTCTGGTATATCCAAATCACTTCCTGCGGTCGCAATAAACTGTTTTGGCTCTGTAATTTTCCCTTTATTCTTGCTGGTATACCAGTAAGTAATACCAAGAGTAATCAAAGCCACTCCGACAATCGCTAATACGACTTCAACTGGACCAGTTCGAGGTAGCTCAGTCGGCGTAGTGCCACCAGGTACAGTTGTATCCTCACACCTTGGGTCACCTTCTGGGATTCCGGGCTTACATTCGTTCGGCTTACACTCCACATTCACAATCACCTCAGCCGTATCGGTTTTTCTTCCAGCATCAGTAGACGCTGAAGCCGTATTAATCAGGCTATTATTGCCACACATCAATTTATCCTTGTCTATCGTTGCTGTGTAATAAACAAAGGCGTTGGAATTTGGCGTATAATTGCCTATATTAACTCCGGTAGATGCAACTAATCCGTCATTACCAATAGCTTTACCGTTTCCAGACGGGTTGGTAGCGTTCTTGAGTGTAGACGACCCTTTTGTAAATACAATTCCCTTAGCTGGAGTATCTCGTAAAATAACATTATTTGAGACAGTCTGTCCAACATTGTCAAATCCGATACGATACTCTAGTTTATCGCCAATCTTGGCGTTAATCTTGTCTACCCACTCACTGGTACCTTGTTTTCGGACTTTTTTAGATATAGTAAAGTCGGGCGATTTTTGCGTAGTAGCTTTTACACGGAAAGTTGCTATACCTGAATATTCAAAACACCCAGGAACATCACCGTTCATGGACTTATAGCCAACTTGTGCACCAGTGCTGGTTACAATGCTATCTGGTAAGGCAAATCCAGTAGCTGCATTGACGTTATTATGATAACGAGCACTCCCCGCTAGATATTTTAAAGTAAAATCCTTTGAAGAGTTGAATTTTACACTATCCCAAATCTTTTTTGGCGTCGCATTGTCGGCAGAAATAAAGCCGTCAAGCTGATGGCTCTTGGCACTAGTATTTGGTACATTAGCCATTACTCGAGTGTTTTTTGCTACCAGGTTGTAATTTGCAGCAGCGTTATTGTGAACATACATGCGTACAATGTATTCTTTGCCGTCTTCAATGGTTATGTTATCCTGCCAACCACCCGCTCCAGTAATAGCAGCGTCTTTAGCGATGACAAAGTTACGCTCATCGCCATAGTTAGGGTTATTGGTAATAGAATTAAATGTTATAAAAGTTGCTGGTTTTTCTATAGTGAATGTTTCACGCTCTGGCCCCCAAGCAAACAGCATGGACGCCGGAAGAACAACTGCTACCAAAAATGCACTCAATATTGCAATGTAACGTTTATTCTTTATGGTCTGAACTATCTTCTTCATTTTTATTACCTCTTTTATATCCTTTCCTTATTAACCATCCACTCGCCCATCATTGCCAACTGGTTGTCCTTCGTCATTCGTCTCTAACTCTCCTGCGCCACTCTCGCTAAGCTCTTCTTGGCGCTCTGGTGTAATAACACTATTCGCATCTTCCGCAACAGGTGCATTAGAAATTTCTTCTTCCCTCTCTGCTGGAGTTACCTCTGTAGCTCCTGGGGCAGTTTCACCTGACGGCTCATTTACCGGAGGGATATAGTTATCGGGGGGCGTTGTAACATCAGTTTCTTGTTGCAAATCTTCATCTGGAGCCTCAACACGATCATCTCCCATACCTAAGTCTTCTGGTAAGTCTGGATTAACATTAATATCTAATTCAGGAGCTTTCTCTTCTGGTTCTGGTTCAGGTTCTGGTTCTGGTTCAGGAGTTGGGTCAGGTGTTTCAGGAGTTGGAGGTACCGGCATTGGAAGATCTGGATTATATGGGACTACTGGTAGATCCGGAATCTGTTCGTCTAGGCTAATTATTTGCCAGCCACAGTCTGCTCTCCATGTAAAGTGTACTTCTTCTCCATTCTTGTTTAAGCCTGTCATTATAACCGCTGTACCTTCACCTTGTTCTATATAAGACTGCACTAGCTCGGGTGTGCCGTCTGCCCCCTCTATGTTGTACATAGAGTAGTAGGATAACCCTTCTAGGCTCATTGTTGAAAATTCTGCACTTTCTAGATAACTCATTATATCCGCATGAGCCTCCGCCCACGCCTCAGGATTAGAGGCGAACATAGTTTCGGTCTCTTCTACTCCCGACCAGTCTGAACCCCTGAAGATAGTATGATAAACAACAGCTAAACGATGCGGGTCTTCTTTACCAATCTGTAGCCATTCTTTAATCATGTCGTTTTGCTGCTCCTGAACTGTTTCACCCCGTAAACTGCCATCTGCATTTAAAATCTCGGAGCGAGGACCCATTGAGTAATAACTTTCTTTATCTTGACTAAAGAATCCATAATTTATGGCCTCATAATCATTTATCGACTCTATAGAGCTTAAGGTCTCTTGTTGAGAGCCGTCGATATCTAGTAGCTTTTCGTCTGGGTCATGGCCTAGATAATGGCTGACACCTGCTTCACTTGATAGCTCATCCTGCTGGGCATTCTCGTTATTACTTAGCCCAGCTACGACGCCGGCTCCTATGGCAAAGCCAAGGACACCTGCTAGTATAGCTTTGCCATTTCGCCTAAA
>CAZUSB010000016.1:11823-14693 GCA_964622895.1 uncultured Candidatus Saccharibacteria bacterium
CATTTAGGCTTGAGTTTAGATCCTCATATTTTTCGTTAGCTTCAAAAACCTCTGGAGACATTATTTCTTGAGGACTATTCTCGGGAGATAAATTTTCTTGTGCTGTTTCGGTGATTTCTTCAGTTACTTTCACTTCTACGGATTCGCCGTCACTAGTTAAATCTCGCATCCTCTCGGCAATACTTTTTCTAGGTTGCTCACTCATTACCAACTCCTCTCAAAATTTGATCTCATTACCTCTATTGTTGCATATTCATGCATTTTTGTCAAGTTTTGTGGTTCTTTTGCCATATCTGACTATTTCCTTATTTATTTTCTATATAATCCTTATGCCAATATTAACACAGCCCTTGAATTTGTGTCAAAGATTATGCGAGTCAATCACCACAGCGGATCGCTTTCTAAATCTTCCTCTACGCTACGCCAAAATTTCTCTAGTCTCTCTTCCTGTACTGGCTCGTCAAGATTTAATTGCATCTCATAATAATCGGCACTTTGTGTATTAAACTGTGCGTCGTCTTCAATCGGTTGTAATATTAAATTTGAAATGTTTATTTTTAGCATTTATACTATCATCATATCATAAATAATGATAGTTGTCAAACTCAGCCATCAACAGCTTAGGCTTTTTCTAGTGATAGCTCCAATGCCTGGCCGTCTATCTCGGCCTGCTCTTGGTATGCAAATGAGGTTTTTTCGCGCAGTAATTTTGTCGCCAGTGTCTCCTGGGCAATGATCGCTTTGTATTCGTCAATCGTCTGGCCCAAACCAGCCGATGACGTCAGAGCCAAGACTATGCGATCATCAACATTGAGGCCAGCTTTTTTACGAGCGTTTTGTACTATCCGAACAATCTCGCGTGATTGCCCCTCTCGCTTTAGCTCAGGGGTTATATCAGTATCTATCGCTACCGTCTCACCGATTTTAACTGTTTTTACGTTGAGCTCTTCTTTTAATATGCTTTCGGAATCAACAGTATCGCTAACGATCGGCACGGTCACGCTAGATAATGGCTGACGTATTTTGATACCAGCTTTTGCCCGCAGGCTAAGTGCTTGAGTAATTTGTTCACGCAGCTCATTCATCTCCTGTAAAATATCGCCGTCAATCGCACCAGCATTTGGCCAATCAAGCAGATGTACACTTTCGGTTGAGCCTGTCATATTATGATACAGTTCTTCAGCTAAAAAGGGTGTAAATGGCGCCAACATAACAGCCGATTGCGTTAATATATAGTGCAAGGTCTTGTAGGCATTGTTTTTATCTTGGTCGTCGCCTGATTTCCAGAAACGACGACGAGAACGCCTGACATACCAGTTACTGGCGTCATCAATAAACGGCAACACCGGCTTTAAGGCGTCTCCGATATTATAGGCGTCCATATTTGTTTCTAACTCTTGAATCGTCTCATGCAGACGACTGACGATCCAAATATCTAGCGGATTATCCAAATCGGCGCTCGGATCGGCCAAAACTCCCTCCCATTGCCAGCCATCCACCTCGGCATACATAGTGAAAAAGTCATACATATTCCAGAGCATTGTTAGCTTGCGGGCGACATCACCCACGTCTTTATCTTGTAGAGAAAAATCTTCACCATGCACCAGCGGACTACTCAGTAGCAAAAACCGCAGGCTATCAGCCGAGAATTTATCCATCAGCTCATTTGGGTCGGTAAAGTTACCAAGAGATTTACTCATCTTTCGTCCGTCATTACCGCCAATAACACCGGTAGTGATGACGTTTTTATAGGCATATTTTTCGGCGATATCGCCAAAAGCTCCCGCTTCGGCCAAAGCGATATTTAAAGCGTGAACATAATAAAACCACGCACGCACCTGCCCGACGTATTCAACGATAAAATCTGCTGGATAATTCGCCTCAAATTTTTCTTTATTTTCAAACGGATAATGTAGCTGCGCAAACGGCATACTAGCACTCTCAAACCAGCAATCTAGAACTTTATCAACCCTGGTAAATGTCTCGTCATCTATTTCAAATGTTATATCGTCTACCCATGGGCGATGATAATCCTCTAGCTCTACACCCGAAAGTTCTTTTAGCTCTTTGTATGAACCGATGACCTTGATGGAGCCTTTGTTACCTTTCCATACGGGCATAGCTGTCGCCCAAAAACGATCACGGCTAATATTCCAATCAGGCGCTTGATCTATATTTTTGGCAAAACGCCCATTTTTAAGGTATTCGGGAAACCAATTTATGTGTTGGTTTTCTTTTAGCATATCTTCTTTTGAGTTTTGGATGTCAAAAAACCAACTCGGGATTGCTCGGTACATAATTCGCTGTTTTGAACGTGGATTAAACGGATATTCGTGCTCAATATATTCGGTTTTCCATACGATACCTGCTTTTTTTAGGCCTTTTGCGATGTCTTTATTGCTCTCCCACACTTCAAGTGGTTTAGACGAATCGCGCCACGGCATAAGCTGATATAATTTCTCGGCAATTTCTGGGAAATAGTAGCCGTTATCATCTAGGGTGTGTACTACCGGAATATTTTTTTCACCAGCTAGCTCAAAGTCCACCTCACCATATGCAGGCGCCAAATGCACTATACCAGTTCCGTTCTCGGTACTGACATAATCGGCCGCCCACACCTTGTGGGCGTTTTTGCCATGATTTTCAAAAAGTGGCTCATACTCTAAACCGACTAGCTCGCTACCCTTGAGTTCACGCAAAATTCTATAATCTAGTGGCTGTTTTTTCTCATCAACAAATACTTTTGGTGCAAGGTCTTTTGCTACGACCAATCTCTCTCCGTCTAGTTCCGCTTCAATATAATCAAAATCTTTATTCACCGCTAACGCTGTATTTCCTGGAAGCGTCCACGGCGTGGTCGTCCAAGCGAG
>CAZUSB010000017.1:0-13295 GCA_964622895.1 uncultured Candidatus Saccharibacteria bacterium
CGCGGGGTGGAGCAGCCTGGTCAGCTCGTGTGGCTCATAACCACAAGGTCGCTGGTTCAAATCCAGCCCCCGCTACCAAGATAGACTTTTCACCACTGGAAGGTCTTTTTTGTTTTATAAAAATTTGTCGGCAGTAATGCGAATTGCTTCACCCCAAGTCAAGAAAGTATGAGGGCTTTTTGCTAAGTCTTTGACGTTCATTTGTGTGTAGACAGCTAGCGCTAGTTCATTTATCAGTTCGCCAGCATAAGGTGATATAACGCTCGCTCCGATTATCGTACCGTCCGGTTCGGTAATGATCTTGACCATCCCAGTTTTATAGTTGGCCAGAGTTGTTCGGGCGATTTCATTCATATTGGAGATGCGAGCGCGATAGGGGATTTTGTCTGCCCGGATTTGACGTTCTGTTAATCCAACCATCGCCACACCAGGGTGTGTGAATATCACTGTTGGTATAGCCGTGTAATCTGCTGGCATTTTTTGGCGATTGATGACATTGCTTACAGCGGTTTTTCCTTCGGCGAGGCTAGTCTGTGTGTTCATTGACAGCTGTCGGCTACCCAAGACGCCGCCAACTGCAAATACATGTCGGTTGGCTGTTCGGAAATAATCATCTACTTTGATGCCGTTTTTGTCATATTCAACGCCAGCATTTTTCAGACCGAGATCGGTATTGGCGGCTTTTTTATCAGCTACCAGTACTTGGTCAACTTTTAGCGATTTTTCTTGACCGCCACGAGATAGGACTGCTTTTATCGTCGTGCCTGTTTTAAAGGTCGCAACAACTTTTGTTTGCGTCAAAAAGGTGATTTTGTTGTCACGAGTAAATATTTGCTCTGCCATGTCGCTGACGTCTTTATCAAAATCAGGTAAAATCGTTCGCGCTGATTGTGTGAAATAAACTTTTGTGCCAAGCAACGAAAACAATTGCGCTAGCTCTAGTGAAACCGGGTGCCCGCCAATAATAAGCAAGCTCTTTGGTAGGCGAGTGATGTCCAGTGCGGTTTTTGGCGTGAGATAGTCAAATGAATCAATACCAGGAATAGCAGGGGAGTTCCAGCTAGCACCAGTAGCGATAATGAATTTTTTAGCAGATAGATGCTTGCGATTGACGGTTATTTCGTTAGGGGAGAGAAAGCGGGCAGCGCCTTTAAAGACGTCTATACCCAGTGAGCGATATAATTTTTCGCCTGATGATGCACCAGTTGCTTTGATCGCCTCATTTTTCCAGGCTTTGAGGGCAGGGAAGTTGTAGCCAATTGTGGCGGTTCGGAGGCCAAAAGCACTTCCCTTCTTTGCCCTATCGTACAAAATCGCACTTTTTAAAACTGCGCCAATTGGTACAGCGGTATGATTTGCCCAAGAGCCACCGATTTTGTCAGATTCAATGATTGCCACAGATAATCCAGATTTTGCGCCAACCAGCGCCGATACGTTGCCAGCAGCACCACTGCCGATGACGATAAGGTCATAATTAAAGGTGTGTTGTTGTTTTTTGCCCACTCATTTTCCTCTTTTAAATCGTTAAATCAAACTGCTCGTATATATAAGACGCTTCGGGATGGTATTTTGCCAGTAGTTCGGTTACTTTTTCTTTGATATCTACAGAGGTCACCTCTTGCTTATTTGTTAGCCACTCTTCTACTAGCCCGGCTACTTTATTGGAGGTAGCTTTGGCGCTATTTTGCGGTTCTCGGACGTTTAGACAGGCCGCATAAATAGCTTTTTCTAGCTTTTCTCTATCAAAAGGCTCGGTCGTTTTGCCGTCATTTTTGTAAACAATCGTCTCCACTGTGGTTTATAAGCCCCCACTAGTCAAAATCGGCGTCACAACTTCGTTCGTATAGATATAAATCCCCAAAATAATCAACGCCGAGCCACTAACAAACTGCAAAAAGCGCTTGTTTTTCTCACGCCACTGCTGAATTTTGCTCAGGCTATGGCCGCTACCGACCATTGACCAGATAGTAATCAACGTCATGATAGATATCAGGGTGTATACGATAATGCTTGATAGTTGTAATAACGGCGCTAATTGCAAAATCGCCAGTGATGCCGCCAAGAGCGACGGAAAGATGAACATGATTTCAGCAAACACGCTAACCAATCCCAGTGTAAAAGCCTCGCCACTGTTTTTGGTCTTTTTTGCCCGATCAGCAATGTAGGTAGCAAGACTACGAGGAAGCCACAAAGCGGTGCCGGCACCTTTCGCATAATAAAAAATCCAGACAGCAATACCGATGGTAACCGATAATCCGACGGTTATCATCCATAGTAGTCCGTGGCTGAGACCGGACTGTAGCGCCAATTCTACTAAAAATGCGACTGTCGCCAACAATAATATCGTCATAGTAGTGGCGCCAAATATAAAAGCACTCATCAATGTGATTAATCTTGCTTGTGATTTTTTACCGATAATTGCGTGTCCACTCATCAGGCTGAGTGCGCTGACACTTAGCTGAAATCCGGCGTGGATTAGTCCCGCTAGTGTTATGATCATGATTAATGCTATTTCGTCCATTTTTATCTTTGCCTTATACCCTTATTACTCCCTTTATTTAAGCATAATCAACAAGGTTATGTCAAAGTTATTAGATAAAATGTCTAAAAGGTATTGACAAATCTATCCTCTTGTGCTTAAATAGTATTGTTAAGCAATTAAATAAAACAAAAAGAAAGGCATAACACAATGAAAGAAACAGAAACACAAGTAAAGAGCGTCAACGTAGAGAGCGAAAATATTGTAGAAAAAATTGAAAGTGTAGATAGTTGGAACCAAGAACGAAGCGAAGACGATCTTGATAGCTTTTTAGAAGAGCGATTAAGGCTATTTGAAAAACGATTAGGCGAATCGGGTTTGAATTTATTTGAACTTGCGGCGTAATTTTGCGCGGTCGTCGTCGGTTAGTCCATTTTTTGTCAGAAAGTCATCAATATTTTCATACTGAGCATTGATTTCATCAAGAGCAGACTGTAGGTATTCGGGGTGAACCTCCATCATGGAGCGCATAAACTCTGAACCGGCTGTCACTCCGACATTTGTTTGTAGGATGTCAACGTAATTATTAGAGTATAGATAGTCCTGATTGATAAGCACAGGATCGGTGCCGAGAATATACAGTAACAGCATAGTGGTGACCCCAGTCCGATCCTTGCCGGCGGTGCAGTGAATCAATGTGGTGCCCTGGGCGTTAGCGATAATTTTCAAGGCACTGACCAGTTGAGCGGCAGACTCTGGTTGAGAAATAATCTTTTTATACATTCCCGACATATAATCACGTGCAAACGAGTCTGCCTGAGGATTTGCCATTAGAGCTTGCAAGCTTTCAGCAATATTTCCGCCCAGTTTATCTTTAAAATTGGAAACATCACCAGCGTCAATCGGCAGATGATGTAGGTTAACTGCTGGTGGCAGTTGGTCAATACCGTCGTTTTGGATCTCACGCTCACTACGCAGGTCTATCACATCTGTTATATTTAAATCCAATAGCTGCTTCTGCCCTACTGGTGATAGTTTAGTTAAACTAGCGGAGCGAATTACTATACCTGGTTTGACGCCAGTAATACTAGCAACGTCGCGGCTGTTCCAGCTACCGTCTAGATTTATTTCTTCGAACTTTGTGGAATTATTTTCGTTCATATCGCCATTGTAGCATTGTTTTTTTGTTTAAAGTGTTCAAATAAAATCTGGTAGCACTGACTGGGTTTGAACCAGTGACCTTAGGCTTATGAGTCCTACGCTCTAACCAACTGAGCTACAGTGCCATACGCGTATTTATTGTAGCAAAATTACACCACGCTGTCTAATGATTTATCGTCAAACCCCCGCCGTTGGGGCAGTAAAATGCTATTATATAGAGAGATGAAAAACAAATCTCAAAAATATCTGGTGGCGGTCAGTGGCGGTGTGGATTCTGTGGTGTTACTTGATCGGCTAATATCTCAGAGAGCATCTGTGGTTGTGGCACATTTTGATCATGGGATACGGCCAGATTCTGCAAAAGATGCCGATTTTGTGCGTCAATTGGCAAAAAATTATAATGTCCCATTTTTTACTGAAAGACAGGAATTAGGCGCCGATGCCAGTGAAGATTTGGCTCGTCAAAAACGTTACCAGTTTTTGCATCAGGTGGCGCAAAAAGAAAATGCCGTCGTGACAACTGCGCATCATCTTGATGATGTTGTGGAGTCTGTCGCTATAAATCTCATGAGGGGAACTGGCTGGAGGGGCTTGGCGGTTATGGGCGCAGCAAATATTTATCGGCCGTTACTTGATTGGACGAAAAAAGATATCACAAGCTATGCTAAAAAGCATCACTTGAAATGGCGAGAAGATCCGACAAATCAATCAAACGTCTATACTCGTAATATTGTGCGACGTCAACTAATGGTGGATGATGAGACTAAAATCCAACTAAAAATACTTTTTGATGAACAAAGTAGACTGGCCGAAGAAATTAAAAGTGAAGTTACTTCCCTGTTAAAAAATCTCAAACAATCTGACTATAAGCTAGATAAAAAATCTGATATTGACTATAGTCGGTATTTCATCAGTAATATTGACCGAGCGTCTGCTTATGAAATTATTAGGGAATTGACAGAGGGGCATTTAGAGCCAGCGCAGATTGATCAAGTGATTTTAGCAAACAAGACATTTCAGGCGGGTACAGTTTATCAGGCCTCAAAAAATGTAAAATTTACTTTTGGTACTCGTCTTTTTACCGTTAAACTGTTAAAATAGACCTCAGTGTTATTATCAAAATAAGAAAAGGATATTTCAATGCCAGCTAAACACCAGCATAAAAAACCAAAGAAGCCGCAAAATAAGCTATTAAAAACAGGTTTATTTTGGCTTATTAGTCTATTAATGATAGTTTCGTTATTTTCTCTATTTTCCCCACAGAGCAATCTCAAAGAGGTGCCGATTTCTACTGTTATTCAGCAAGCAAATAGCGGTGACATCAAGCAGCTACAAGTGCAGGGAAATGAAGTTACGATTACCGAAAAAGGAAAAGACAAACCGACTCAGCGCAGCATTAAACAAGATGGTAGTCTACAGGATCAGGGGCTGAAAGAGAATGCGCCAGTTGAGATAAAAATCATTCAACCATCACAAGGTGGTGAAATGGTTTGGAATTTGGCGATTATTCTCATCCCAACTGTGGTGATAATAGGCTTTTTTGTCTTTATGATGCGTCAAGCTCAAGGTCAAAATAATCAAGCGATGGGTTTTGGCAAGTCAAAAGCCAAGCTATATGGGACTGACAAAGAAAAAGTTAATTTTAGTGATATCGCAGGCAATGATTCAGCCAAGCAAGATCTAGAAGAGGTTGTAGATTTTCTAAAACATCCTAAAAAATATCGTCAATTAGGCGCCAAAATTCCAAAAGGCGTCTTGCTCGTCGGTAGTCCAGGAACAGGTAAAACCATGCTGGCAAGAGCCGTGGCTGGCGAAGCCAATGTGCCGTTTCTTAGTATCTCTGGTTCAGAGTTTGTGGAGATGTTTGTTGGCGTTGGTGCGTCTAGGGTGCGTGATCTGTTTATCAAAGCCAAGAAAAACGCCCCAGCGATTATATTTATAGACGAAATTGATGCAGTCGGGCGCCGCCGTGGTAGTGGTATGGGCGGTGGACATGACGAGCGTGAACAAACGCTAAATCAGATTCTTGTAGAAATGGATGGCTTTGAGACTGATACAAACGTTATTGTACTTGCAGCAACAAACCGAGCAGACGTTTTAGACCCTGCTCTCCTACGTCCAGGTAGGTTTGATCGTCGGACAAATATTATGTTGCCAGAAAGAAAAGACCGTGAAGCAATCTTGAAGGTGCATTTTAAAAACAAGCCAATAGATAAATCTGTCAATCTAGATAAACTTGCGGCTAAAACTGCAGGCTCATCTGGTGCGGATCTTGCCAATATTGCCAATGAGGCGGCAATTATTGCAGCACGTGCAAATTCAAAGGTCATCACAAACGACCACCTAACCGAAGCTTTTGAAAAAGTGGCCATAGGACCAGAGCGAAAGTCAAAGATAATGAGTGATCACGAACGAGAATTAACAGCTTATCATGAAGCTGGTCATGCGATAGTCGGGCATATCTTGCCAGATAGCGATCCAGTGCACAAGGTGACTATTATCCCGCGTGGTGGTACGGGTGGAGTGACATGGTTCTTGCCCCCAGAAGACAAGGGTTATACTAGTATCGTAGAATTCAAGGATATTTTGGCGCGAGCGATGGGCGGGCGTATCGCCGAAGAGATAAAGTACGGTACCGACAAGGTAACGACTGGTGCTGGGTCAGACCTGCGTATGGCGACGAATATCGCACGAGATATGGTGATTGAGCAAGGCATGGGTGATGACCTTCGTGATCAAGTTTTTCATGAAGCAAGCGGCGGCGGAATGGTTTTTGATAAACTGACTCAAGAGCGACCATATAGCGACGATACTGCCCGAAAGATTGACGAAAATGTCAAAAAATTACTAGAAGAAGCCTCAGACAGAGCGAGAAAAGTTCTAAAAGCCAATATCAAAAGCCTAGACGCTTTGGCTGAAGCGCTATTAAAAGAAGAAACCCTAGAAGAAGAAGCGGTGGACGAGATCTTAAAGGATTCTGAGTTGCCAAAAGGGGCCGAACTTTATTAGTTTATCGTCGGAATAATATATGGGACGATTTAAAAGCGCCGTAGCCTTAGCCAATAAAAAGTTGTCGCTTAAATTAGCGGCAACTGTTCTTGCTAGTGCGACACTTTTGTCTAGTATGCTTGGTCTGTTTCGCGATCGCCTGCTCAACTCCATGTATTATGACACCTACAAAACCGGACTGGATGCTTATACTGTAGCGTTTACTGTGCCGGATTTCATGTATTTTATACTAGTTTCAGGAGCTTTGAGTGTTACCTTTATCCCGGTATTAAATCAGCGACTCGCTTCAGGCAACAAGCAATCGGCATGGGAACTATCGTCTAGCTTACTAAACTTCATGGCCATGACCACCCTGATTGCTAGTGTATTTATCATCATTTTCGCTGAACCGTTGGTTCAATATGTAGTCGGCTCAGGATTAGATGAAGCTAGTCGGGCACTCGCCTCTTCAATGATGCGGGTAGTGGCCGTCAACCCATTTCTATTTGCAATAGCGACTATTATCGCCAGTATGCAACAGGCAATTGGACGCTTTGCCTTTTATGCGATGGCGCCAGCAATTTATAATATTGGTATCATCATCGGAGCGCTGTTTTTCACTAGTGGTATAAATATTTTCGGCTGGCAGATTTTTGACGGAGGAATAATGGGCGTTGCACTAGGAGTGGTGCTTGGGTCAATCCTGCAACTATTAGTCAGTAGTATTGGCTTGATCGGTATGGGCTTTGATTATCGCATGAAAATTTACACTAAAAATATTGGCTTTAGAAAAGTTTTGCGACTTTTGCCGGCGCGCAGCATGGACCAAGGGTTTGACTATATCAATGGTATTGTTGAAATAAATATCGCATCACATTTACAGGCAGGAAGTGTTCGTGCTTTTCAACAGGCGCAGACACTAGCAAATGTGCCCGTCAATCTCATCGGAGTGGCTATTTCTACAGCAGCCTTCCCAAAAATGACCGAACGACTTGGTCAAGGACGCCCAGATTTATTTAAAAAAGAATTGCAGTCGGTTTTACGGGTAATTATTTGGCTCGCTTTGCCAGTTTCAGTAATTGCCTTTTTTGGACGAGGCTATTTGGTTAGTTTTATCAAAAATGGTGGCGACGCTTTGATGGCAAACATACTAGGGATATTGGCGATTGCTATATTATTTAGGTCAATCTATCATATATCAGCACGGTCATTTTATGCACGACAAGACACAAAGACACCGCTTTATATTTCATTTTTTGCTGTCGGTCTCAATATCGCATTGGCGGTTTTTCTAGCGCTTCATCTAAAAGCGGGAGTCTATGGGCTAGCCTGGGCGGCTTCTTTAGCAGCGTTCTTGGAGGTGATAATCTTGTTCTCTGTAATGTCTCGACAAATCCCCGGATTGTTTGATGGTGATTTTTGGCGCTCAATCTTAAAGATGGTTTCAGCAGTTGGCTTTATGTCAATCGTGGCATATCTATCGGTTTTGGCATTTCCGCTATCAATCAATGACCAAAGTTTCTTTTTGGTATTTCCAAAATTTGTCATCATAACTATACTGAGCCTAGCGACCTATTTATTGTTTAGTTATTTGTTAAAAATCAAAGAGGTTTACCCGATTATTGAAAAGATTAACCAAATATTATTTACAGGATTAAGAAAAAATGACAAATAGTTCAAAAAATATCCGGAACTTCTGTATTATCGCTCATATTGATCATGGCAAATCAACGCTGGCCGATCGGATGATGGAGCTAACCAATACTGTCTTAAAACGTGATATGAAGTCACAGTTACTTGATAGTATGGAGCTTGAGCGTGAGAAAGGCATTACGATTAAGCTAAAGCCGGTTACTATGAAATATCACTCTCCAAATGACGAAAAAGAATATGAATTAAATCTAATTGATACGCCGGGTCACGTTGATTTTAGCTATGAAGTTTCCCGAAGTTTACAGGCGTGTGAAGGGGCAGTTTTGGTAGTTGACGCAAGCCAGGGAATTCAGGCGCAAACTCTTGCAAATGTATATTTGGCGATGGAGCAAGACCTAGAAATTATTCCAGTCTTAAATAAAGTGGACCTGCCGGCGGCCGATGTGCCTCGTGTCTCAAAAGAAATCATTAACTTACTTGGATGCAAGCAAGAAGATATTTTGCAAATTAGTGCAAAAACCGGTCAAAATGTAAACCAGGTCTTGGATCAAATCATAGAAAAAGTTCCGGCGCCGACTGGACAAGCCGATGCACCGTTACGCGCTTTGATTTTTGATAGCTATTATGATGATTATCGTGGCGTGATTTTGTATGTGCGAATTGTTGATGGTTCACTCAAGAAAAACCAACAAATACAGATGATGGCAACTGACGCAAAAGGCATAGCTTTAGAAATTGGTCAACTTTCCCCAGAGATGCGAGAAAAAGGGATTTTAGAAACAGGAGATATTGGCTATATCGTCACCAACCTCAAGACGACTCGTGATGCAAAAGTTGGTGATACAGTTACCTCCTCCCCGATTGCCGAAAGCACGAAGCCACTGCCGGGCTACAAAAATGTCCAACCTTTCGTCTATGCAGGTTTTTTCCCGGTGTCAAACGACGAGTATAATTCGCTAAAAGAAGCGGTAGAGAAATTATCCTTGAGTGATAGTGCTTTGCAATTTGAACCAGAAAATTCACCAGTCTTGGGCTTTGGTATACGAATCGGCTTTTTGGGACTTTTGCATATGGATATTATTCGCGAACGATTAGAGCGGGAGTATGACTTAGATTTAGTTATCACAAACCCCAGCACTGATTATCATATTAGACTAACAAATGGCGAGGATCACAATATCAAATCGGCGCGTGAATTACCGGATATGTCATTGGTTGCCGAAATAAAAGAGCCATGGGTTAATGGTGAGATTATTGTGCCGCGAGATTATATTGGTGGAGTATTAGGACTAATCGTCAACAAGCGTGGCATGCAAAAAAACTTAAGTTATATTGATGAACGGGCTGTTATTAGTTTTCAGGCTCCCCTAGCAAACCTATTAACCGACTTTTATGATCAGTTAAAATCAATTACTAGTGGCTATGGCTCGTTTAACTACGAGCTAAGTGGGTATCAGGCAGAAGATTTAGTGCGCGTTGATTTTTATGTAGCTGGTGAAATCGTAGACGCTTTGAGTGTTATGACTCACCGCACAGAGGCGGCTAGTCTGGGGCGTGATGTCGTTACAAAACTAAAAGACGTCATACCGAGACAAAACTTTAAAGTTGCTTTACAGGCGGGCATTGGTGGAAAATTTATCGCTCGCGAAGATTTGAGTGCTTTTCGTAAAGATGTGACGACCGGACTATACGGTGGTGATGTGTCACGCAAGAAAAAAGTTCTAGCAAAACAAGCAAAAGGCAAAAAACGAATGAAGCGTTTTGGTAAGGTTGATATTCCGTCAGAAGCCTTTATGGTTATGTTAAAACGTGATTAGTATTAAACTACGACTAAACGTTGTATACTTAATATTGACATAACCAATACCAAATAAAAATGCTTAAAGATTTTGTAGTAAATGTATTTCTAAAAAGGCGACATTTTTGGCGCTATGCTGACTTTGACGATATCTCAAAACTATATACCGCTAGAGCGTTGAGAGATTTTTCGTTACGATTGGTGATGATTTTTGTCTCTATTTATCTATATAATCTCGGTTATTCGCTCGCCTTTATTTTTGCTTATTTAGGAATTTATTATGCAATGAAGGTGCCAATGACAATACTAGCGGGCTATGCAGTAATCAGAATCGGACCGAGACATTCTACATTTTACGCAAATATATTATATATACCGACAATATTAGCGATGATTTTCCTGAGACCGCCGGATGAAATGATGACAACTTTGTGGATACTAGGGGGGATTATATTGTTGCAGAGTTTTTCTGCTTCACTTTATGAATTCGCCATGATGTTAAACTACGCCAAGATGAAGGGTGCCAAGGGCGTTGGTAAGCAACTCGGCACTATGCAAATGCTTGAAAAAATCACGGGGATTGTGGCGCCAGTTGTCGGAGGTGTGATTGCCTCATGGTGGGGGCCGGAAGTTTTGATGGTGATTGCGTCAGTGATTTTAGGTTTAGCCGCCCTTCCCTTAGCGCGTACATCAGAGCCAATCAACAAGACGCAAAAAATTCGTTGGCGTAAATTTCCTTGGAAAAGAACATGGCGAAATATGCTATCTCAAGGAGCGGCAGGATTTGACTACATAACGTCAGGCTCAGTTTGGCAACTTTATTTAGTTGTGGCAGTATTCGTTGCAAGCAAAGAAATTTATGCTGTTGTGGGTATTTTGTCATCTATTGCAACCTTTGCCGCTCTTATTTCGGCGTATGCTTTTGGTAAGTTGATAGATAGAAATAGAGGTAAGGAGCTATTAAAATGGGGGGTGTATTTCAAAGCTGTCACCAACTTTTTACGTCCGGCAATTGTCACTCCGATAGGTGCGGCTAGCACCAGTGCCGTTGCTGAAATTTCATCTACCGCCTATAGTCTAGCTTTTATGAGAGGGCTATACGATACAGCTGATCGTCATAGCTATAGGTTGAACTATTTGATGTTGATGGCTATAGCTTCTGATAGTGGAGCGGCTGTCGCCAGCTTTATTGCTATGCTATTTTTCCTTATAGCTGCACCCACAACTGCCTTTGCCACATACTTCTTTTTGGCCGCTTTTGTTACTCTGATGATCGCTTCGCCAAAGTTTCCTCTTTATAAGCGCTAGCATTTAATGCTATACTTGGGTATGGATATACGAACTCTTATTAAAAACTACCGCACACCTGCTCATGCGCAGGAAGCGGTAAAGTGCAGTAATATATTATTGTTAACAGGCGTTTCGGGTGCCGGAAAAGACGCCATCAAGCATAAATTGACCGCCAATAAAAAATACGGTGATATTATTTCTCATACTACTCGGCCACCTCGTATAAACAATAAACATAATGAAAAAGACGGAGTAGACTATCATTTTACTGATGTAACGACGGTTGCTCGAATGCTTGAAAGAAACGAATTTATAGAAGCTAAATTGGTTCATGGAACAATTTATGGTACGAGCCTGAAATCACTGCAGGCGGCCGCAAAAAACAGTATTGCAGTAACTGATATAGACGTACAGGGCGTAGAAGAGTATAAAAATATCGCATCGTCTGTCAAGGCAGTGTTTATTTTGCCTCCAAATTACAAAGAATGGCACAAGAGATTAAAGGCTCGTTATGAAAGCGAGGAGGCATTTTTAAGAGATTGGCCAAAGCGCAGAACAACAGCGATTAAAGAAATAAATATGGCACTTCGCTCGCCACACTATTATTTTGTAGTTAATGACAATCTAGACGACGTCGTAAAAGAGGTCAAAAAATACGCCGAACAAGATGATTATGTCTATAATGACGAACCAGCTAGAGTAGTAGCGCATAATCTCTTGAAGAGCCTGAACTTTTAAGTTGGCACTCGCATTGATTAACTGCTAGTTTTGTGCTATAATGGTAGTATGACAGAACGCCAAATAGCAATCCTTGAGGCAATTATAGAGCAATATGCTGAGGTAGCAGTACCTGTGGGTAGTGTGACTTTAGCAAAATTGTTCAATGTTTCAAGCGCAACTATTCGCAGCGAAATGGCGAGACTAGAAGATATGGGTCTGATTATGCAAACGCACTCCAGTTCTGGACGCGTACCGACCGATGCTGGTTATAGATTTTATGTCAATGGCATCACCGAGGAGCAGACATTTTTACCTGTCCCCGGTAAAAACACCAGGGTACTTGAAGCGAGAATTCAACCGCAATTATCTGGACGTGCAGACAAAGCGATTCGTAGTGCTGTAGATGTTTTAGTGGAGTTGACGCAAAATCTTGGTCTTGCCACAATTGGTGATGAGCTCTATATGAATGGCATGGGGAACTTATTTAGTCAACCTGAATTTTTAGAAGGAAAACAAGTCCAGTCTATGGCCAGTCTTTTAGATAATCTTGAGCCGTGGTTGCGTGAAGCTGCGCCGAACGAACCGCTAAATGTATTTATCGGCAGTGAAAACCCAGTTGGTAAAACCAGTGGAGCATCACTAATCGTCAGTCGCTTTTGCTCTCCATATAGTGATCGTAGTTATATCGGTGTGCTGGGACCTACCAGACAAAGCTACGAAAAAGTAATGAGTTTGGTGCGTCACGCCGGAAAGATGTTAGAGGAGTCGTTAAATGAATAAGCAGCCAAAAAAACCAGCATCAGAAAAAAAGCCAAAGATTGACAAAAATCAAGAATTGGTTAACGAATTAACGGCAGATTTACAACGCCTGAGGGCTGATTTTGAAAATTATCGTAAAAGGTCTGAACTGGACAAGCAAGCAGCCAAAGATTACGCCAAGCAACAGACGGTCTTGAAGCTATTGCCAACTATTGATAACCTCAACCGAGCACTTGGTCACATACCAACAGAACTTGCAGACAACAAATGGGCAAATGGCGTCGCCAAATTGCCTCATGTACTAGAAAAAGATTTAAAATCATTAGGCGTAGAAAAGATCGCAGCCGGCGAAGGAGTTTTGTTTAATCCAGAACTACATGATGCAATTCAAATGGATGAGAACGCCGAGGGAGACACAGAAGTCATCGCCGAAGAGCTACAAACCGG
>CAZUSB010000018.1:0-3985 GCA_964622895.1 uncultured Candidatus Saccharibacteria bacterium
TGGATAATTTTAGGAATCGTGGCGGTGGTAGCTGTATTTGTATGGGCGTCATACAACGGTCTAGTAACTGCAAAGATTCGCGTAGATGAAGCGTGGAGCGATATAAAAGTTCAACTAAAACGCCGTTTGGATTTGATTCCAAATCTTGTAGAGACCGTCAAGGGTTATGCAACTCATGAATCAGGGGTTTTTGAAAAAGTTACCGAGGCACGAGCCAACGCTCTCAACGCCCAAGGTGTTGAAGAGACAGCAAAAGCCGAAGGCGAGTTTGAGGGCGCACTAAAGAGCCTATTTGCAGTCGCTGAAGCTTACCCTGATCTTAAAGCGAATCAAAATTTTGCTGAACTTCAACAAGAATTAGTAGATACAGAGGACAAGATTCAAGCGTCAAGGCGTTTTTATAACGGTGGCGTACGGGAATACAACATCAAGATTAAAACATTTCCCAGTAATGTAGTGGCAAATATGTTCAAGTTCACATCAGCTGAATTCTTTGAGCTAGACGAAGATGAAGCCAAAAAAGCTGAAAAACCAGTAGAAGTAAAGTTTTAATTAGGCGAAAATAACGATTTATGTATCGGGCAATCGCTAAAAATAAGCGCAATACAATTCTCATTATGGGGGTGTTTATCGCCCTCATTGGTGCTGTCGCATGGGCTGTATCATATATGAATGGCGGTGATCCGTCAATCGGCGTAACCATTCTCATTATCGGAGCTATTTATGCGTTTATCCAATATTTCTTTGCCAGCAAGATAGCAGTAGCGATGACCGGAGCGGTAAAGATAGAGAAAAAAGATAACCCACGACTTTTTAGGATCGTAGAAAATCTAGCGATCACTACTGGGATGCCGATGCCGGAGGTCTACATTATTGATGATCCGGCGCCCAATGCATTTGCGACTGGACGCTCACCAAAACATGCGATTGTCGGCGTAACGACTGGACTACTAGAAATAATGGACGATACGGAGCTAGAGGCTGTGATGGCTCATGAGATGGGTCATGTACAAAACTATGATATTAGGGTTAGCACAATTGCCTTTGGTCTAGCTAGTTTAGTCGGTTTTGTGGCTGATATCGCCCTAAGGATGCTGATTCTTGGAGATAGGCGAGACAACAACTCCAATCCGTACGTACTTTTGATTGGCATGGCGGTGATTATATTATCTCCGTTGATTGCTTTGATGACTCAAATGGCAATTAGTCGTCAACGAGAATATCTTGCAGACGCAACTAGTGTTATGACGACGCGCCACCCCGATGGTATGACAGCAGCACTAGCAAAATTAGCTCAGCACGGACGTCCGATGAAAAAACAAAGTACCGCCACTGCAAATTTATTTTTATCAAATCCACTGAAAAAAGGTTTTTTCTCTAAATTATTTAGTACGCATCCTGATTTGAATGACCGAATAAATCGTATCAATCAAAACAAGGATAAGTTTTAACGCATAGGTTAAAAATGGCAAAAAAATCTAAAAAAGAAAATACAGTTTGGAAAAAAACCAAAACTAAACAAAAAAAGTTTTTAGCAAAAAGACCACACCGTAGTTTTCAACTAACTCGCCGCCGCGATTATAGTGTCAAGTTACCGATGCCAGGATATGCCTCGTTTACGGTGGATGTATTTAAGATGCTATTCAAAAATAAAAACACATTTTTATTACTGATCTTGGTAGGTGTTGTTTTAGCGTTTGTTACATCTAGTTTCATGGCTCAAGGAAAATATATTGAGTTGGTCGCGTCACTAAGAGAAGTCATCTATGATTCAACAGGAGAACTATTAACTCTAATGGGCGAAACTGGCTCAATTCTCTTTTCACTTTTAGTTGGAGGAATAGGCGGCGAGGATGCCAAAAATCCATATTCAATCTTGATTGGACTATTGTTGTGGCTGACTAGTGTCTGGCTCGTCCGAAATATTATGGCGGGCAAAAAAGTGACGTTACGCGAAGGCCTTTATAACAGTGGTGGACCAGTGCTAAGTACGGCCCTTATTTCGCTGACGATTACAATCCAAGCAGTGCCAGCGATTATAGCTATTGCCATGTATAATATAGCCGGTCAAAGTGGTTTATTAGAGCATGGTGCAGCGGCGATGGCGGCTGGTATGGCAATATTTATGATGGCATTACTATCGCTCTATTGGATTTCGGCTACTTTTATGGCAATGATCATAGTGACGCTACCAAATATGTACCCGATGGAGGCAATTCGGTTGGCCGGAGATTTAGTCAGCGGAATTCGACTAAGGGTTCTATACAGAGTTTTGTGGATGATTGCTATATTGGGATTTATTTGGGCAATTATTTTAGGCCTAGTTATTACATTTGATATATTGATGCGCAGTTGGTTGGAGTGGTTTATTAATATACCTATTGTGCCAATTTTTATTTTGGTATTAGCTGTCAGTAGTATCGTTTTTATCAGCGTATATTTATATATGCTTTATATCAGTCTAGTGGAAGCGAGATATGAAAAAAGATGATCAGGCGCGCTTAAAAGAGTTACAGCAACTTTTGAGTCAGTACAGTCACGAGTATCATGTAAATGATAAACCAACAGTCAGTGATGCTATTTATGATAGTTTATTTTCAGAACTGAAAAACCTGGAAGCGAAATTTCCACAATTGATCACCAAAACTAGTCCGACTCAACGCGTTGGCGGCAAGCTAAAAGGTGGTTTTACAAAAGTAAAACATCAAACTCGTATGTTGAGCTTAAATGATGTTTTTGATGCCGAAGATGTGCAAGATTGGGCAAATCGCACTGACAAATTATTAAATGGTCAAAAAGTGGAATATTTTGCCGATATAAAAATGGACGGTCTTGCCTGCTCGTTGGTCTACATAGATGGTCTGTTAGACACGGCGGTTACTAGGGGTGATAGCTATATAGGTGAAGATGTAACACTTAACGCTCGCACCATCAAAAGTATTCCGTTATCGTTAAATACAATTGATGCCACGACGAATTTTTTGCTTAAGGGGCGAACAGAAATTCGGGGCGAGATTGTGATGCTCAAAAAAGATTTTGAAGAACTAAATCGTCAGCAGTCAAAAAAAGGCGACGCAGTTTTTGCTAATCCGCGCAATTTAGCGGCCGGAACCATGAGGCAATTAGACCCAGAGCTGGTTGCTAGCAGACCTTTGCAATTTAGGGCGTACGACTTAATCACCGAAAATCCGCAAGATATTCAAACTAACAGTCTGGCTTATGAATATTTATCACAAATTGGTTTTTTGCGTAATCCTTGGGCAGAAGCCTTTTCTGATATCGGCAACCTGATGACTTATATAAAAAAATGGGACGAAAAGCGTGAAGATTTGCCATTTAATACTGATGGAATTGTTATAAAAGTCAATAATCGACAACAATTTGCAGAACTTGGAATTGTCGGTAAGCAACCACGTGGTGCTATCGCCTACAAATATAACCCCGAGCAGGCAACGGCTGTCGTTGAAGATATCGTCATCAGTATTGGACGCAGTGGGGCGGCTACTCCAGTGGCGGTTTTTGAGCCAGTTCAACTAGCAGGTACGACCATTCGTCATGCTGGCTTACATAATGCCGATGAAATCGCCAGATTGGATATCCGTAAGGGTGACACGGTCGTTATATTCAAAGCGGGTGATATTATCCCTCAAGTTGATAGTGTGGTAAAAGAGTTACGCCCAACAGGGGCAGTGTCGATTGATTTCCAGCAACTTTTAAGAGAGCAATATCCAGACTTAGAGTTTGAAAGACCGGAAGGTGAGGCGGTCTATCGAGTGAAAAACCTAGACAACGATTTAATCCTAAAAAGAGCCTTGGAGTATTATGCCAGCCGCGGCGCCTTAAATATTGACTCTCTTGGAGAGAAAAATGTCGTAGCGATTGTAGAGGCTGGATTAGTAAATGACTTAGCAGATATCTATACGTTAAAAAAAGAAGATTTATTGAAATTGGAGCGCTTTGGTGAGGTGTCGGTAGATAAATTATT
>CAZUSB010000018.1:4085-12159 GCA_964622895.1 uncultured Candidatus Saccharibacteria bacterium
CAGGAAGGTGAGCTTTTGGACAAGAGATTCGTTGTTACAGGCACCTTAAAAGATATGAGTCGTGATGAAGCCGCAGAAAAGATACGCCTACACGGCGGTACTTTTCAAACAGCAATCAATAAAAATACCGACTTTTTAGTAGTCGGTGAAAACACTGGAAAAACAAAGCTAGAAAAAGCAAATCGGCTAGGCGTTAAAGTCCTAACCGAAGAGCAATTTCTAAAATTAGTAAATTAAATTACCAACTTCGTTGACGGAAGGTATTGCCTCCGCCATTGTTGTCACGAGAATCTCGGCGGGGACGATCTTCTTTTGGTTTTGCTAAACCAACATTGATCGTTCGTCCGTCAAGTTCTTTGCCATCAAGCTGATCAATCGCTTTTTGGTTATCCTCGTCGTTGACAAACTCTACAAAACCGAAGCCTTTTGATCGGCCACTGTCGCGGTCTGTGATAACACGTGCGCTAGCGACTTCACCAATTTGCTCAAAATGAGCTTTCAAAGCGTCATCGTTTGTAGCATAAGCTAAACTGCCTATGAATAAATTTTGTTGTGCCATTTAAACTCTTTCTTCATAATAAAGTAAGTGTCAGATCGACCATACCTACGTTTTTTGCGGAAGAGAGAGTTACTTGACTTAGAAAAAGAAGTAAAGCTCGCTTTTTGCTGAACCGTTAGTGCTTCTGAACCTCCTTATCATACCACATGTGCATACAATTGTCTAAAAGATTGTCAAAATCGTAAAAATGGTTATAATAGAGGTTATGCTGGTGCGCATCAAAGGGGTACCTTTGGCGCTTAAAATAAACACAAAAACAAAAAAGTTGCCCCAGGGTGGGCGCGCAACAGCAAAACTCCGCCTTCTTATTTGTTCAGGGGCGGAGTTTTTTGGTCTTTGGCAAGGTTTGATATAATATAAGACAGTATGAAAAGATATAATCCTAGTGAAATCGAGCCAAAATGGCAAAAAATTTGGGCAGACAACAAAACCTATGTCGCCGACGATCAAAACAAAAAATCCAAAACTTATGTCGCTGCCATGTTTCCATATCCTAGCGGTTCAGGATTACACACAGGACATGCTAGAAACTATTCAATCGCAGATGCTATCGCAAGGTTTTATCGTCAGCGTGGTAGCAATGTTTTAAATCCGATTGGCTGGGATACCTTTGGTTTGCCGGCCGAAAATTACGCTATCAAAACCGGTCAGGCGCCGGCTGAAGTTACATCCAACAACATCGTAACCTTTAAAAACCAATTAGAGCGACTGGGTATGAGTTTTGATTGGTCAAGAGAACTTAACACTAGTGATCCAGATTATTACAAATGGACACAATGGATTTTTACGAAACTTTTTGAAAAGGGCTTGGCCTATCAAAAAGAAAGTTATCAATGGTGGGATCCGATAGATAAAACCGTGCTAGCAAACGAGCAGGTGATAGGTGGTTTTAGCGAAAGAAGTGGCGCCAAAGTCGAAAAAAGACTGATGAAGCAATGGTTTTTCAAAATTACAGAATATGCAGATGAGTTGTTGGAGGGATTGGACGACCTAGATTGGCCAGAGCATATAAAAATTGCGCAACGAAACTGGATCGGAAAGTCGGTCGGCGCAAATATCAAGTTTAGTCTGGAAAACAGCCCAGAAATGATAGAAGTATTTTCAACTCGCCCTGATACACTGTTTGGCTCAACATTTTTAGTCTTAGCGCCAGAACATGAGCTTGTGTCCAAAATCACCACCAAGTCCGAACAAGAAAAAGTCAAAGATTATATCGCTGCATCAGCCGCAAAAACTGACGTACAGCGGATGGAATCAAAAGAAAAAACCGGTGTCTTTACCGGAAGTTATGCCATCAATCCAGTCAATGGCAAAAAAATTCCGATTTGGATTGCTGATTATGTTTTGACCGGATACGGGACAGGCGCAATTATGGCGGTTCCTGCGCATGATGAGCGCGATAATCAGTTTGCAAAAAAATATGATTTGCCAATAGTTCAAGTGATTGAAAAGCCTGATGACAATACCGATACAGACCTGTATACCGGCGAGGGGGTGCTTGTAAACAGCGACGTCTACACAGGAACTCGTAGCGAAGACGCCAGAGAGCAAATCGTCAGTTGGCTGGAAGGTCAGGGAGTCGGAAAGTCAGAGACCACCTACAAGCTCCACGATTGGCTGATTAGTCGCCAACGTTATTGGGGTGCGCCGATACCAATTGCTTATGACAAAGACGGTAAAGCCCATGCCATACCTGAAAAAGACTTGCCAGTATTATTACCGGAGGTAGATGATTATAAACCAGACGGTAGCGGCAAAGGGGTGTTGGCACGAAACAAAGATTTCCTTAAAGTGACGATTGACGGTCAAGAAATGACACGCGAGACAGACACGATGGATGGATTTGCTTGTAGTAGCTGGTATTTGCTACGCTATACCGATGCATTGAACTCGGAGCAGGCTTGGGATCCTGAGAAGGCTAACGCTTGGGCGCCGGTTGATTTTTATTGCGGTGGCGATCATGTTGTCGGGCACTTACTTTATGTGCGTTTTTGGACACGCGTATTTTATGATCTAGGACTAGTTGATTTTAAAGAGCCGATTAAAAAATTAGTTTATAACGGTTATATCAATGCCGCCGATGGCACAAAGATGAGCAAGAGCAAAGGCAATACTGTAGATCCGCTTGAGTTGATTGATGCTGGTTATGGGGCAGACGCCCTACGGGTTTATGAGTTATTTGTTGCTCCGTACAATCAAGATGCCTCTTTTGAGCCTCGTGGTGTGATTGGTACGCACCGGTTTTTGAATCGGGCGTTTACGTTAGTACAAGAGTATTTAACTCAGCCTGACGATGTTGTCGCAAAAAACAATGATAATGACGAAAAAATTAAACGAATTCAGCATAAAACAATCAAAAAGGTGACAAAAGATTTAAATCGGCTTGACTTTAACACCGCAATCGCTGCATTGATGGAATATGTCAACGAACTATTCAAGCTAAAAACGACAAACATGCAAGGAGATAGCTGGAAAAGTGCGCTTGAGGATTTGGCAAAAATGATAGCGCCATTTGCGCCGCATCTTGGTGCAGAACTATGGCAACAATTAGGAAACGATTCTATGCTTGAAGACGCCGGTTGGCCAGATTATAATGAGCGCTATTTGACCGAAGACGAGATTACAATCATGGTGCAGGTCAACGGCAAAATTAGGGGTGAGTTTATGGCAAGTAAGGGCTTGAGCGAGTCACAAGCTCTAGAACTGGCCACCGCACAAGAGAATGTATCGCGACATCTTGACGACAAAGAGCCAAAAAAGATTATTTTTATTCAAGACAAGTTATTAAATATAGTAGTGTAACCATTTACTCTATAAAAACATTGAAAACTTCGGTGTTTTACGCTATAATAGCCTTTAAGTTTTAATTATAATTCAAAAAGGAGTGTTCTTATGGCAGAGCCAAAGAAACAGACGACACCACGTAAAACTGGCATGCGTCGTAGTCATATAAAGTTAAAGTTGGCGCGTAGTGTCAATTCAAAATCGCCAGTCAAGGCGTATACAACTAGTCGCGAAAGTGGCAAAAAACAGTCTTAATACGCTGTAAATTTAACAAATATTAAACCAAAAAGGAACTAAACGAAAATGGCATCTAATCGGCATTTAGGGAGAATCATAGCATTGCAGGTGCTTTATGAGGTGGAAATTCGACGGCAATCAGAAGATTCTACAGTTGATGTCAAGGAGATTATAGACCGTCATCTTGAGCGTTACGACAAATCCATTGATGATACAGATTTTGTCTATGATTTGGTAAATGGTGTACTGAAACATCAAGCAGATCTAGACGAAAAAATCACAGTAATGGCACCGGATTGGCCGCTTGAACAGATAGCTCGGGTAGATCGTAATGTTTTGCGTCTCGGTATATATGAGTTAGCTCATGGCACTGCCAATGTACCACCAAAAGTTGCAATCAATGAAGCGATTGAACTAGCCAAGCTGTTTGGTTCCGATAATTCAAGTAAGTTTATAAACGGAGTTTTAGGCACTGTTTATCGCTCACTTGAGGAGGAGCCAGCAAATGACAAAGCAACAGTCTCTAAATAAATTTAAAGAATATTTTGACAAGCGCAAAAATCAGATTCAACAGATAGTCAGTGAACCGACTGCTGGTGGGATAATTTTTAGACACTCTGACAGCCAGGATGTAAATGATATAGATATTTTGCTGATCCAAGATGCAAAAAATCGTTGGACGATCCCCAAGGGCCATATAGAGGAAGGCGAATCGGCAAAAGAGGCCGCCCGTCGGGAGATTGGCGAAGAAGCAGGATTGACAAATATAGATATGCTCGGTTGGTTGGGTAAGATTAATTTTCGTTATCGCAGGGTGGACAAGCTTGTACTGATGACGACGCAGATTTATCTAGTTCGTGCCAAGGGTGATACCAATAAAATTCAAAAAGAAGAGTGGATGAACGATATTCGGTGGTTCAAGTTTCATGATGCGTTGGACGTAATAGAGTATGAAGATATCGGAAAACTGATGCTACTGGCAAAAAAACGCATTCGTCAGGAGAATCTATAATCATGCACGAGATTCAACTTGCGCCATACAGGGAATTTGCCCAGAAAAAGTTGGGCGTAGAGTTTAATAACATTGAATTTTTAGTAGATGCTTTGACGCATCGTAGCTATGTAAATGAGCATCGCAAAAGTGCTTCTGGCCACAACGAACGAATGGAATTTTTAGGAGATGCAGTGTTAGAGCTGGTGGTGACTGAGTATTTATTTGAAAATTATGACGAACCCGAGGGGGTTTTGACCAGTTGGCGCGCCGCTTTGGTTAGAACAGAGAGTATAGGAGAGTCGGGAAAAGCGTTAGGTTATGAACCTCTAGTACGCATGAGTCGTGGTGAGAAACATGGCTCAGATAGTGCCAGGGCTAGGATACTGGCAAATGCTTTTGAGGCGGTGACTGGCGCAATTTACTTGGACCAGGGCTATGATGCGGCAAAGAAATTCATTCATGAAAACATAATTAACAAGTTGCCAAAAATATTGGAAACTGAAACCTGGAGAGATCCAAAATCTCATCTTCAAGAAGTTGCTCAACGTATAGATAGCCACACGCCTCAGTATCGCGTGTTGTCCGAGTCTGGTCCTGATCACGACAAAACATTTGAGGTGGCTGTTTATGTTAACGGCAAAGAGCGTGGACGGGGAGTTGGTACATCAAAGCAGGTCGCTCAACAAGAAGCGGCAAAGGATGCGTTAAAATACTACAAAAGAAAAGAACAAGAGGCAAAAAACTAAATTTCAGGTTGACACCTCTGTAAAAATGATGTAAAATAGAGACTGAATAAAATATTATCAATAACTAAGTAAGGAAATAAAATTTTATGCTTGCAATTCGTTTACAACGACTAGGCCGCAAAGGCTACCCAACTTATCGTATCGCTGTCCAAGAAGCTCAACGACACCCATCAAGCGGGCGAGTTGTCGCTTATGTTGGCAGCTACAACCCTCATACAAAAGAGGTTACGGTTCAAACAGAACTAGCTCAAAAATACCTAGACAATGGTGCACAGCCAAGTCCACGTGTTGTTAAACTTTTGAGTGAAAATGGCGTAAAAATGCCAGCTTGGGTAAAGGTTGCTAAAGCCGATCGCCAAAAATCTATCAAAAATGCAGAGAAGCTACGAAAAAATCAGCCCAAAGAAGAAGTCGTAGAGGAAGTGGTAGAGGTGGTATCTGAGGAAGTTACTGAAGAGGCAGCGCCAGCGGCAGAAGAAGTAGCCCCTGAGGTGGAAAAAGACGCCGAAGAGAAATAAAACTCTTAATCCGATTTTTGAAAATTGCTCGTCTACGTGCGGGCAATTTTGATATTTAAATGCAGGTTATGGTACAATTAAAGTACTATTAGTAAAAGCGACAGTGCGACAAGGGAGGACAAAATGTCAACAATAGACCAACAATTCATAGAGTATGTAGTAAAGTCACTAGTAACAAATCCAGACGATGTAGTCGTCGAGAGGGATATAGACGAAAAGGGAGTTTTACTAACTCTTACTGTAAATCCAGAAGATCTTGGACGAGTGATTGGAAAGCGCGGAGTGACCGCTCAAAGCTTGCGTACACTCTTACGGGCATTGGGAACTAAAAATGATGCACGTTATAACCTAAAGATCGTCAACAATGATGACAATTATGTGCGCCCAGAACCAGTTTTATCCACAGAAGAAGAGGTTGTGGAAACTGTAACAGATGAAGGTGTGGATAATGCTAGTGATTACTCAAAAAAGACCCGCGAAGAGCTTGCAGAACTAGACGATCTTGATATATAATAAAAACAGTTCAAACAAATGAACTGCGAGAATGCTCTATGCGAGCAACTTTATAAGAAGTTGAGAGCTTATATGTTTAAGGAACCCACCTTTGTTTATACGAGGTGGGTTGTTTAATTGTTAAAGTTATAAAAAGATGAGATAATATACAAAGTAAGAAGATTATTGCAGATGAGAAAGTTTCAAGTCATTACATTATTTCCCGAGATGTTTGAGCCAGTTTTTGGCTCGTCTATGATGTGGAAGGCGCAAAAAGAGGGCATTGTAGAGCTATCTACGGTAGACTTGCGAGATTTTGGGCTAGGACCAAGGAGGCAAGTAGATGACACGCCATATGGCGGTGGTGACGGCATGCTTTTGATGATTGAACCGTTAGTAAAGGCGATTGAGTTTGCAAAAACAGAGGATCCAAAGGCAAAAGTGGTCCTGTTAACGCCAAAGGGTTATTTGTGGCAACAAAAAATGGCGTCTCAGTGGGCGCTTGACGTAGATTTACTTGGCGAGCCGCAGGGTTATATATTCATCTGCGGACGCTACGAGGGCTATGATGAGAGGGTTATAAAGTATGTAAATGAGCAGGTGCGGGTAGGAGATTATATATTAACCGGTGGCGAATTGCCGGCAATGACGATTATTGACAGTGTAGTGCGTTTGATTCCGGGCGTGCTGGGTGGTGAGGAAAGCGCTGCTATAGAAAGTTTTGCCGATGGCGAGACGTTGGAGTTTCCGCAATATACACGTCCGCAAAATTATGAGGGTATGGAAGTTCCGCCGGTTCTTTTGAGTGGCAATCACGCAGAGATTGAAAAGTGGCGTCAAGAAAATAGTCTTAAGGTACAAAAATAGTTTTAAGATACAAAATAATTTTTTGGGAGAATACCCAAGTATTGGAAATATGAATAAGGGGCAAAAAGCCCCTTATTCTGTTGTGGTGGATCTCGTATAGCGATGAGTCACATTTTTTTGTTGGTGTGTTTGTTTTTGTAACGTTCGCTACTTATTATATTAACCTAAAGCTTTATAAAAGACAAGACTTTTTTTAGTAAATTTTACGAAAGTTGTTCAAAAAAGGGTTATTTAGTATAGTTAGAGTATGAATATTTTAGAAATAAAAGCTGAACCAGCTAAAAAAGCAAAAACAAAAGAATCCCAACAAGTCGCAATGTTCGTCGGTATAGTCATAGCCGTTATGGCATTTTGTCAATTAGTGACATTACCTCAATTTATCAATATCGTATACGATTTTCATTTATTTGACAGCCACTCAAACGCCGCCGGATTTGTGGCGACGCTGTTAGTATTTGAACTATTATCTTTACCATTTTTATTCCGCTTGAAAATCAGCCAAGGACTACGGGGCGTCAGTATGATAGCCGGCTGGCTGGTGGCATTGACATGGTTGTTCTTGAGTAAATGGGCATGGTTGTATCCAGAGGTCACAACCAATCAATCTGGCATGTTCGGAGAAGTATTACCACTCGTGTCGGGTGTGTGGACAGTAGCATTTGCCGGTATGATCGCCGTGGCATTGGCCTGGGCTTCATGGGGGAATTGGCCAGTTGATAGACCAATCAAGCTTCGTCTAAAAAAGTCGGGCAAAAAGTCCGGCAAAAAGACCACTAAAAAATCTGCTGTCAAGAAATCTGCGAAAAAAGCTTAACGTAGTCGCTGCATCTCATTGGGGGTCCAGCGGTAAAGTTTTGAGGGCTTGACACCGCTAATA
>CAZUSB010000019.1:0-11034 GCA_964622895.1 uncultured Candidatus Saccharibacteria bacterium
CATTAGCAGTGCCTTCATGTTATAATTAACATATGAAAACCATTACTATCCTCATCCCTGCCTACAACGAACAGGCGGTTTTGGACCGTTTATACGAGCGCCTAAACAAACTTTCAAAATCTAGTCATCAATATAATTATGAGTTTTTGTTTATTAACGACGGTAGCACCGACCAGACCCTACCGATGATTCAATCTTTAGCAAAAAAAGATAAGCGTGTATCGTATGTCAATTTGTCCCGAAATTTTGGCAAAGAATCGGCAATGCTGGCTGGATTTGATCATACGTCTGGTGATGCAACTGTTATCATAGATGCCGACCTCCAGGATCCGCCCGAACTTATCCCTAAAATGATCAAGTACTGGGAAGATGGCTATGATGATGTATACGCCAAGCGTCGCAGTCGTGATGGTGAGTCGTGGTTCAAAAAGAAAAGTTCATCGGTTTTTTATAAATTATTACAAAAGTCCACCGATGTAGATATTCAAGTAGATACCGGCGATTTTCGATTACTTGATAAGCGCGCTATAGATGCGCTGCGTCAAATTCGTGAGACTCAACGTTACACCAAGGGGATGTTTAGTTGGATCGGTTTTCGTAAAAAACAAATAACTTACGATCGTGATCCTCGGGCAGCTGGCGAGACAAAATGGAATTATCCGAAGTTGGTTAACCTTGCAATTGACGGCATTACTTCCTTTACTACTGCGCCCCTGCGGATCGCTACGGTCGCTGGTGTGGCTGTGTCGCTCATTGCTTTTATATTTATATTTATAATCGTCTTTAAGACACTGATTTTTGGTGATGCGGTGGCAGGTTGGCCGTCTACTATGGCAGTTATATTGTTTTTGGGTGGTGTACAACTACTCTCTATAGGTATTATTGGTGAATATGTTGGGCGAATTTTTAATGAAGTCAAAGGCCGTCCAGTTTATTTTATAGAGGAATATCATCGTGGTAGCGACCATAACAAAAAACCAAAATCAAAAGCTTAAGTTTATTTTTGTTGGGCTAGTTAATACTGCAATTGACTTTGCTTTATTGTTTGTTTTGACAGGGCTTGGGCTTGGGCGTATTCCTAGTAATATGATTTCTACTGGAGTTGCTTTTAGTTTTAGCTTCGTCGCTAATCGTAATTTTACTTTCGCCGTCAGGTCGGGCAATGTCAAAAAACAAATTGCGTTGTTTTTTGTGGTGACTTTTTTTGGTTTATGGGTTATCCAGCCTATCATCATAAGTTTAGTGCCGAATCTTTTACTCGGTAAGATGGTCGCTACTACAGTGACGATGATCTGGAATTATATTCTGTACGATAAGTTGGTTTTTAGTAAAAAGGAGCTGTCTAATGACGAAAAGTAAACATATAGTGATTGATGCGAGAATAATCAATTCCTCTACTGGTACCTACGTAGAAAGATTGTTGACTTATTTACAACAACTAGACAAAGTCAATAAGTACTCGGTCATCGTACCAAACAAAGATAAAAAATACTGGCGCCCGACCAATCCGAATTTTAAAATCGTCACGGCCGATATCCCTAACTACTCATTTAAGGAGCAGCGGGATTTTAATAAACTACTCCGTTCCCTGCAACCCGATTTAGTGCATTTTATGATGCCCCAGCAACCTGTGCTTTATCGCGGTAAAAAAGTCACCACCTTTCATGATTTAACACTACTAAAATCTTTTGCTTTTTCTGACAAAAATCGAGTAATGTTTCGCTTTAAGCAAACAATCGGTCGGTTTGTTTTTAAATCTGCCTCAAAATCTAATAATAAAATAGTTGTTCCGAGCGAATATACCCGCAGTGATATGATTCGCACACTTGGCACTGACCCTAATAAAATTGTCGTTACCTACGAAGCTGCCGACAAGGTTAAATCACAACCTGTAAAATACAGCCAGCCTTATGAACACTATATTTTGTATGTCGGTAATCAAAGTGATTACAAAAATATCAAACGTCTAGGTGATGCACATCAAGTGTTACTAAAAAAATATCCAAATCTTGGGTTAATTTTAGTTGGTAAATTGGATAAATCCGCTCAGATTAACAAAGATTATTTTGACCATAAAAAATATAAAAATATCAAATTTACTGGGTTTGTGTCAAATGAAGAACGCGATTGGCTGTATGAAAACGCTCAAGCTTACGTGTTTCCATCACTATCTGAAGGTTTTGGGCTACCAGGATTAGAAGCTATGAATTATGGCACTCCAGTAATTAGTAGTGACGCCACTTGCCTGCCGGAGATTTATGGACACGCTGCTCATTATTTTAATCCAACTTCGGTTTCTGATATGGCACGCGCAATTGATGAAGTTCTCTCTGACAAAAAACTACAAAGACGCCTTGTAGCTATTGGATCCGAGCAAGTTAGTAAATATTCCTGGAAAAATACCGCCAAAGAAACCTTGGCGGTCTATAAAAAAGTTTTAACGGAAAAATAGAAGTTTTTTCCAGCTGACGATTAAGAACTTTGTTGAGTGATCGTTATTTTGCGCTCTCGCCCTTCGCCTGATGAGAAAGTCCGGATATCGGAATATTCGCTAGCTACATTATGAACAATCCGTCTCTCGGCCGGATTCAAATCCAAAATCATAGAGTCACCCGTACGTTTTATTTCGGCTATCCACTCATGAACCTGACTCGTCAACTTGTCTGAGCGTTGTTTTTTGTAGTCAGCAATATCTACATTTACTCGGGTTAATTCGGCATCTTTATTTCGTAAAACTGTAGATATCATGTACTGAAAACTACGCAAAGTCTCGGCATTGCGACCGATCAATAGGCTATTATGCGCATTTGACGGCACGGATAGCTCAATATAATCATCGTTTGTGGTTGACGAGACCGTGATATTTTCACCAAAAAACGATAGCAAATCTTCTAGATATTTTTCGGCGAATCTGATGGATTCTTCTCTGTTCATATTATCTCCTTTTTTTTGCTTTCCTATCATCTTTTGCCACAATCCGGATAATGTTGTCAGAGGACTTGGTTGGCTTTTTGGAAGAATTATTATTTGAAACTGCTTGGGCTTTTCTAGCTTCTTTTTCGCGAGCTTTTGCGGTGGCTTTTTTGCCAGGCCTTTTTGTGGTCGTATTGGGAAGATTATCTACGGCTTTTTCTAGTTCTTCTTCGCCTTTTTTTAGTAAGAAGTGTTGTTGGATGACCGCAACTACGTTTGATGTCGTGTAATAAAGTGCTAAGGCTGCTGGAAAATTAAGCATGATGAAAAACATCATCACTGGCATGTATTTGATCATGGTCTGAGAAACAGCAGCGTTCATCTCGGACTGATTGGTTTCCTTGCCATCAGCTGCTTCTTTCATGATTTGGCTGACTTTTTTGCCACCCGTGCCAGTTGGTGAAGTTTGTTTTGACATGACATACTGGGTCAAGGCTGAGATAATAACTAAAATCATAATTGACCAATGAATAACAAAAGGATTTGAAGAAATAGCGTGTTTGGTCATATCTATAAAACCAAATAGCATCTGATTGAAGTCATCAGGATTTTCTATGACGCGCTTGATAGCTGGCATATTTTGCAAGAAACTATATGTATATTCAGCAATCTGATCGCGATTATCTATAAATATCCTTACTACTCTAAATAATGCAATAAATATCGGTAATTGAATCAATAATATTCCGATAGATAAAAACGGATTAACTCCATGTTTTTTGTAGAGTTCCATTGTCTGTGTGCCCTCTAGCTGTTTGTTGCCTTTGCTTTCGCGCTTAATCCTGGCTAGTTCTGGCTGCATTTTTTTAGTCAATCGTACCTGGTGAAGCTGTTTTTTAAGTAACGGATATAATGCAATCCTAATTAATATTGTGAAGATTATTAGTGCAACACCAAAATCCCCTCCTGGGATAATACTGTAAATAAAAATTAACAGGTTAAAAATCGGTTCTACTATCAGTGTATCAAACATAACTTGCTACCTATTATATCACTTATAGATGCCGGCTTCTACCATAGCCTGTTTAATATATGATGTTAGTTCTTTTGATGGCAAACTCATAACTTCGGTCGACGTTACAATAATTACGATATCGTAATTGCCGTCAATCTTTTCTAGTAGTGGTCTAATATGCTCGTAAATCCGTCGTCGAATACGATTACGACCGACCGCACTTTTTAAAACTTTTTTACTAACTACTACAGCTAATCGGGGGTTCTTACGAAATTTATTTTTAACATATTTAAAAACAAACGGTTTTAGATGAATCACTTTACCATTGCGATAAAGATAACTCAAGCTACCATGCCCATGAAATCGGTATTTTTGTTCAATCATTACTACTTATTATAACTTAAAAAAATATCCCGCTGGGTTTCAGTGGGATATTTTGTTTAAATAGAGACTTTTTGACGGCCTTTATTGCGACGTCGCTTCAAAACGGAACGTCCAGCTTTTGACGAGATACGTGCTCTAAAACCATGAGTTTTTGCACGGTGTCTCTTGTGTGGTTGGTGTGTTCTCTTTGGCATATTGGTTGATTATACTCTATTTTAGTCATTTTGACAAGGGTAAATTATAAAAGTTATTTGCTTAAAAACAAAATTTATACTGACATATACGAACTAATCCACATCGTTACTGTTGTTTTCCACAGTATCTACTGTCTAAATTGTCTCTTGTGGATAACTCCACCTCTATTTACATCAAAAACATAAAAATCTTTTTTGAGTTGTGGAAAACTATATATTCAGCTACAATAGAGACAGTATTTAATACAAACTAACCGACAACTATAGGGAGATTTGGTGTGAGTAAGGCTGTATGGCAAAGTGTGCTGGGTGAGTTAGAATTAACTGTCTCGGAGGCTTCATTTAATACTTGGTTCAAGCCAACGAAATTAGTTTCGTATGATGATAATCTAGTTGTCATAAGTGTAAATAATGTTTTTGCTAAAAAGCAATTTGAGACGAAGCTTAATCAGCAGGTTTGTGAGCTACTCGCTAAAAATGGCGTCAAGTGTGACAATATTAAATATATTGTGGAACAAACTTCAGCTCGTGGTCCGGTAATCAGTCGCGAGACAACTAAAAAAATTGCCGACGTATCGGTTGATGATATTGTCGCTCCGTCCACACCCTCAGAGACTAATCACAACCCTACCGGACTAAATGCCCGTTATTCGCTCAGTAATTTTATTGTTGGTTCTAGTAATGATCTCGCCTACACCGCTAGTCAGGCAGTCGCCGAAAAACCTGGTAGCAAATACAATCCTCTTTATCTTTATGGTGGTGTTGGTCTAGGTAAAACTCACCTCATGCAGGCAATCGGAAATGAAATCATAGTCAATAACCCACAAGCTAAAGTGCTTTATATAACTAGTGAAACTTTCGTTGATGAATTTCTTAAACATATTCGCTATAAAACTAAAGGTTTCTCCGACAAATATCGTAATGTTGATGTCTTGATTGTAGACGATATGCAATTTATCGCCGGCAAAGAAAAAACTCAAGAGGCATTTTTTCACACATTTAATCATCTTCACCAAAATAACAAGCAGATTATTATTAGTAGCGATAAACCGCCAAGTAGTATTCCGACATTGACCGAGCGATTGCGTAGTCGTTTTGAAATGGGTATGACGATAGATATTCAGATGCCTGACTTTGAGACTCGTTGCGCTATTATTAGTTCAAAAGCAGGACTTTCAAATGTTGATCTAGATCCAAAGATTGCCGAATTTCTGGCAAATACAGTTAAAACAAATGTTCGTGAGCTAGAAGGTGTACTAAATAAATTACTTGCGACAGCTGAAATGAGTAATACTGAGCCTAGTTTGGAGATGGCAGAAGGTTTAGTCCATAATGTCCGTCAATCTCGTCCTCAGCACTTGACTGCAAAACAGGTAGTTGATCGTACTGCTAAATTTTTCCAACTAGACACTAACGAAATGTGTAGCGCAAAACGTGACAAGCATATCGTCGGCCCTAGGCAGATTGCGATGTACTTACTGCGAAGTGAATTACATATGAGTTTCCCAAAGATCGCTCATGAGCTTGGCCGTAAAGATCACACAACCGCCATTCATTCCGTAGAAAAGATTGAAAAAGCTATGAAATTTGATTTATTGGTGCGCGAACAAATATCTTCTATTAAAGAAAGGCTTTATAACTAGATGGAAAAACTAACTTTTTCTGGGGATAATGTGTGTCAAACTACTAGTACAAGTTGTGTAAGTCTATCCACAGATGCTCGCATAATTAATAAAAACTGTGTGAGTCTGGGTATAAACATAGGTTATCCCCAAAACTTTACACTAGTTTTAGACCAGGCTTTCCACAAGTTAAAACCGTTTTTTACATCTGTTGAATACATTTTTTACCCACAATCCACAAGACCTATTATTAAGACTGTTATTTAAAAAGAAAGGAACTATAATAATAACTATGGAACTAACAATTACTCAAGAAAACTTCGCTAAAGCTCTCAATACTGTTGGGAGAGTCGCAAGTAGTAAGACACAGCTACCAATCTTAAACAATATTCTTTTGAGAACTGATGGCAATCGCCTACTAATTGCAGCTACTAACCTAGAGATTGCAGTGACCGAGTATATCGGGGCAAAGATTAAAAAAGCTGGATCTCTAACTATTCCCGCTCGCCTAATAACAGAATTTATTAGTAGTTTACCAAACGAAACTGTTGAGCTAAAGGTGGTCAAAGACAACTTACATATAAAGAGCGGTACCTATAAATCTATTATCAATGGCGTGATTGCTGATGAGTTTCCAGAACTACCAACAATTAGTGAAGAGGCATCTGTCAGTTATAATATGTCCACTCACGACTTTAAACAGGCAGTCGGCCAGACAATTATTGCTACTAGCAATGATCTTGCTAGACCGGTTCTAACAGGTGTTTTTTGGCATACAATCGACGATGTGCTATATCTCGCGGGGACTGATGGATATAGGCTGGCCGAGAGACGACTATTTAAAACAGAGAGCCAAGTTAAAGCTATTATTCCTAATACAACACTACAAGAAGTTTTACGGGTGTTACACGATGATGACGAAGAGGTTGATATATTATTTGATGAAATTCAAGTTAGGTTTCGCATCGCTAATACCGAGATTATCAGTAAATTAATTGATGGAAATTACCCAGATTACCGGCCTCTCATTCCAACAAACAATGCAAATACTGCAGTCACAGTTAAACAAGAACTAAGTCGGATTACAAAAATAGCTGGTATATTTGCTAGAGAATCGGGTGGAAGTTTAGTTATAAACGTTAGTGAGGATAAGGTAACGATCCACTCAGTAGCATCGGAATTAGGTGAGAATACTTCAAGTATTTTGGCTAAAACTCAAGGTCAAGGTGATATCACACTAAACTCACGCTATCTAACTGAAGCCTTAAATGTTATCGATGGCGAAAAAGTGTCATTTGGCTTTGATGGAAAACTAAGTCCATCATTACTTTACGCAGAAACTAAAGATAAAAAAGATATAGATTATTACCATATTATTATGCCCCTAAAGAGCTAGGATGGTTTTAATAAAGCAATTATCTGTTAAGAATATACGCTCTCATGAAATATTGACAGTGGACTTTTCAGATAATACTACAGTTATTACTGGTGATAATGGAACAGGTAAAACTTCCCTACTTGAAGCAATTTATGTTGCTTTAAGAGGAAGTTCATTTAAAGGTTCGGATAATGAACTGTTACGACAAAATAGTGATTGGTGGCGGATTGATATCACTACACTTGATCATAATATAGCTGTAAAATATAACCCTTCTAAATTATCGAAGAAAAAACAGTACGAGATTGATGAAAAAATATTTTATCGTCTTCCTGCTACTCACAAAAAACCAGTTATTTTGTTTGAGCCCGAAGATCTAAGATTGATTAACGGTTCACCAGCTAGGCGCCGACAGTTTATTGATAAATTTATTACACAGATAGATAAAAATTATAGTGTAACACTGTCTCGTTATGAAAAAGCGATGAAACAAAGAAACTCATTATTTATACAAGAAAATCTGAACTATGACCAACTATTTGCCTGGAATGTTATGTTAAGCGATTATGGCTCTAGAATTATTAAATTGCGACACTACTATACTTCCCTACTCAACCAAACGATAAATAAACTCTATGCGCAGATTTCTGATGATAATAATCAAATTGAGATTGAATATTCACATAATCCCGATGATTTTACCGAAAATACTTACTTAGCTCAACTAAATAACTCACAGGAGCGTGATCATTTATTAAAAAGTACATCGGTTGGTCCTCATCGTCACGATGTGATTTTTAATTTTAATAAAAAACCAGCAAGCAAAGTAGTTTCAAGAGGTGAAGCCAGGAGTATGATATTGGCATTAAAACTATCTGAATTTGAAATTGTCAAAAATCAATTTAACGAAAACCCAATAGTTCTGATGGATGATGTATTTAGTGAATTAGATAATAAAAGACAAAGAAGTCTAGCGAGAATAGCAAAAGATAGTCAAATCATTATCACTAGTGCTCATATACCAGAGGATCTAAACGCAACTGTCGTTACTTTGCGTCAGTATATCCAGTAGTTCTCTCACCTAAATCAAGCGTCTGCATCTTACCTTCGTTTGGATTGGTGGTAATTAGTTGCTTTTCGGTTGGGCTGGCTTCAATTTGTATATGAACATGACTTTGTCCGGCAAATAATAATCCTTGACCGACTGGGAAATTAGCTAACCTTTTGCGCTCTTCTTCGGTTAGGCGAAAAACATCAGATAATACATCAATCGCACTGATAGATTGCTTGAGTAGTAATTGCATAGAACTGTTAAAGACTATAGTTCTTCCAAGCCTACTACTCATAAAATCTTCAACGTCTTGTGTGATCGTGGTCAATCCGAGGTTATATTTACGAGCTCGTTTAGCTAAACTAGACAAAAATGATGCAGAGTCTTCATATTTTAGTAGTTGCCAGGCTTCATCTACGATTAGCATTCGCTTTTTTTTCTCAGAACGGGTGATATTCCAAATGTGACTGAGAACAATATACATAGCGACTGGTCGTAGGTCATCTTCAAGATCACGCACGTTAAAGACGACCATTTGGTTATTGATATCAATATTTGACTGTTGACTGAATATGCCTGCGAAAGTACCGGAAGTATATTTTCGAAGACGCTGCGCTAGCTGAGGGCCATTTCCACCCATATGTAAAAGTGTGTCGTAAAGATCAGATATCGTCGGTGGAGTTGACTGATGAGTTAATGGGTCACTCGTAATACCAACACGAGCATAAGTATCAATTAGTGCCTGATCTAGATCAGCGGCCTCTGCAGCTGTCAGCGTAGAACCGATATTACCATCGGCAGACGAACCAGAGGTTCCGAGCATTAACTTAAATAATCCGTGTAAAGTAACTAGATTGGCGCGTAAGGCGTTATCAGCTTCTTCACTATCTATAACTGTCGGCAAATCAAACGGATTAATACGCGCACTAGAGCTAAGACTTAGTCTAATATAACTACCACCAGTTGCTTCAGCTAATTTTTGATATTCATTTTCTGGGTCAATAATTAGTATTTCAGTACCCATCATCATGCTTCTGAGTGCTTCAAGCTTCACAGTAAATGATTTACCAGCTCCAGATTTTGCAAAAACAACCATATTGGCATTTTCTAGGCTAGTGAAGCGATCAAAAATTACTAACCCACGGTTGTGCATATTTATGCCATATAAAACACCCTTGTTATCAGTTAAATCAGCGCTAGTAAAAGGAAAACTTGTGCTGACTGCGCCAGTATTCATATTACGCCTAATCTGTAATTGATCTGCTAGTTGTGGTAACGTACTATTTAATCCTTGTTCTTGTTGCGATGTTGCAACCTTAGAAAATAACATTTGTTGACCAAACATAGTCTCAATCTTATTTTGAACGAAATTTAACTCATCTAGAGAATCAGCATAAATAGTAGTGTAAAAACCGAAACGGAAGAATTTTTCAGCACCTAATTGAATTTGGTCTCGTAATTCTTCGGCATCCCCTATCGCCGCCTCAAGTGCGGGATCTCTAACCTGTCCTTTTTCTTGATTTATAGCCATAGAAGCTTCAAGTTGGGTTACTTTTTTGCGCAAGTTATTTAAAATAACCTGACTTTCTACAGGGTATATATATAGACTAATATCTATAACTTCGTCGGTGTTTACTAAGGATCCTATCCAACCAGTGTAAATAGATCGTGGATAGCCAAATACGTAGATAGTTCGGCCGTACTTAGTACCTAGACGAAAATATGAGGAATGAATTTCTATACTACTTGGAGCGATAAGGTCACGTAATGTTGTGACACCTTTTAAAAACACCTCTTCCATGCGAGCTTGTTCTTGAGCAATTTGGTTACCGGCAATATCAGCCGCAGTTTTTTTCTTTCGTGCCATTAAAATGCTCCTTGGTTATTATTAGGCGCCTGTGGTGGTGAGGGATGTACAGATTTACGCACATAGGTTGATGCTGTGTCATTAAAATTACCAAGAGGTTCTCTGAGTGCAGTATCTGGGTTGTAAAAATTATAATACAATTCCCCTAGCTCCTTGGTATTTAACTGCACACTTTTTATCCCTATCTGAAACAACCCAGCAGTCACGCTATCTACTCGATTACCTATCTCTGTTTTTGCTTGATCATAGGTCTGGTTGTCTATTTTGACGACACTTGGAGGGGCGGTGGAAAATAGTGTTTTAAAGAAACTCTTACTCTGGTCAAGTGGTGTATTTAATTCCCCTTGAGGAAAATATGGAATTACGATAAAAAAAGATTTATCCATAATATTTGCCTCTTGAGAGAGAATATCTATGAAACTAATATAATCATCCATTAATACTCCAAGTAGCATATTGTCGTTGTTATTGCGAATATTGACTAATTTATCGATATAAGGTGCAAGATCTACTCTCTGCGAGCGCACAAGTATTTGGATTGGATGAGATAGAGAGTTTAGAAAACTTTGGTAAGCATATTCTACACTTTCCCTTTCAGTACTGCTCATTA
>CAZUSB010000020.1:0-9371 GCA_964622895.1 uncultured Candidatus Saccharibacteria bacterium
GGTGCTGGTGTTAACGCACTATTGAGACTACGATTTATCTCATCTGCAGTAATCGCGATATCGTTGTATTCATTTATCAACTCATCATGCCGCGCAATATCTGCTTTAATAGAGAAATACTGCCTGTCTAGCGCTATAGTTTGATTGAGAATCCGCTGCCTAGACGCATTAAACTCTGCTTGATTTTTAAAATGCCCCTCTGTATTGGCAAGAGTATTAAACGTAGTGATTGACTGACTGACGTTAGCGACATCAGCATTATATTGACTAACCCTAGCCTCAACATCAACCTTGAGCGCAGCAATTTGCTGATTTAGACTATCAGCCTTGTCAGACAAAGAGCGGATAGTACTTGAATAATTTTTATGAATAGCAACAACCTCTTGGCGATCGTCAAAATACTTACTGTAGTACTCCTCTAGACTACGACTTATCTCAGGCTTCTCGGTAGCGATAATCGAGTGAAGTTCATTATGGAACTGCCCCGGCTCTGTTTTTTGGTAATAAGCCATGCGCTCGGTCAGCTCCTTATCATCGGTAAGACTTGCATATTCTTTATCAAGTAGACCATTGACGTAATTCTTCTCGCCGGCTGACAGCCGATCGTAGACAGCATGAAGACTCTCATGAACTGCTGTCACTTCCCTAACCCCATCAAGACGTTCATCGGTAATATTATAAATATAAATCTGCTTATTGGTATAACAGCCCAAGATTGCGACCGAGCGCTCGTGATTATCTCGACAAACTTGATTAAATTCATCCGCCTCGGCTAGTTTTGGCAAGCTAGCAGCATAATAAAATCTCCCTTTTTCGTTCATACCCCCCGTCTGCACTAGCGCGCTCGTTTCAGCAGATATAGGATTTGTCCAAACAACAAAATGGTCTTTGATAAACTGCAAGTTGATTAAGATAATCGCCGCAAGTAAAAATAGCAATCCAAAGACCGTTAGGTTAAAAATTGGAAATAAATTTATTTTTCTATTCGTTGGTTTTGACAATTTCTAACTGACCTTTTTTAAGCGTTACCTTTAAAATTGTACCTTTTTCAAACTCGCCTGACAATATGCCATCTGCTATTGGGCCTTCTAATTTTTCTTCTATAGCGCGCCGCAGTGGCCTGGCACCAAATTTTGGATCGTAACTTTCAGCGATAATATGTTTTTTAGCAGACGGTGTAATCGTTAGTGCAACTCCCGTGCGAACTAAACGCTTTTTTAACTCATTTAATAATTGATCAAAAATCTGAGCCACCTGTTTTTCATTTAACGATTTAAACATGATAATGTTGTCAAAACGATTGACTAGCTCTGGTCGCATGACTTTCAATAATGCTGATTGAGCCTTTTCGCTATTGCTTTTGTGTGATGCCTCTTTACGAGATTTGTCAATTACACCAAAACCAAGACCCTCTTCTCTTAGATGATTTACTGACCCAATATTACTAGTCAAAATGATTATAGAGTTTTTAAAACTAACAGTTTTACCTTTGGCGCTAGTCAAAGTTCCGTCTTCAAGTATTTGTAGGAGCAAATTAAAAACATCTGGATGTGCTTTTTCTATTTCGTCAAACAAAACGACACTGTATGGTTGACGACGAATCTGATCAGTTAGTTTGCCATCGTCCTCATAACCAACATAGCCGGCCGGAGCACCAACCAAACGGCTGGCATGATGCTTTTCGCTGAATTCGCTCATGTCTATCTTGATTAGAGCCTTTTTGTCGCCAAAAACCTCCTTTGCTAGCACCTTGGCGAGTTCAGTTTTGCCGACCCCGGTCGGACCCAAAAATACAAATGAGCCAGTCGGACGATTCGGGTTACCGATACCGCTTCGTCCACGCCTAACAGCGCTTGACACTTGCTTGATCGCTTCATTTTGACCAACTATAAATTTTGATATATGCTTCTCTAATTGAACCATCATCTTAGCTTCTGATTTTTTCAAGCGACTGACTGGAACTCCAGTAATAGCATTGATAGCGTGAGCCACATCATTTTCTGTTAATAGTCGACGAGATTTTTTGGATGTTTTTTGACGTAAAAACTCAAGCTCCGTTGCTAGCCTTGAGATTCTGGTTTTATAAATAGCTGCTTTTTCGTAATTTTCCTCACCGACTGCATCATCCATTTTTTCGTTGAGATTTTTTAACTCTTTAGTCAAATCCCTAACCTTACTTGGACGACTACTCTGTACCACATTGATTCTAGCCGCCGCCTCATCAAGCACGTCCAACGCCTTGTCTGGCATAAATCGATCGGAAACATAACGATCAGATTGCAAAACAATCTGTTCAATTATTTCATCGCTAAGTTGAATTTGATGATGTGTCTCGTATTTGTCTTTTAGTCCCTTTAGCACTCTCATAGTGTCCTTAAGAGAAGTTTCTTCAACCATAATAGTTTGCAGACGTCGATCTAACGCGCTGTCTTTTTCTATAAACTTTCGATATTCATCGGCAGTGGTGGCGCCAATTAAACGTATCTCACCTCTTGCTAATGCTGGCTTTAGAATGTTTGCGGCATCCATTCCACCCTCGGCCGCGCCAGCCCCGACCAATAAATGTAGTTCATCTATAAATAAGATGATGTTTTTTTGCTCCTTGACAGTTTCTATGACCTTCTTTAGACGATCCTCAAATTCCCCGCGGTATTTAGTGCCTGCCACCATACCGGCTAAATCTAGTTGAATCAGCCTTTTATCTAGCAGTTTATCTGGGACATCTTCATGAGCTATCTTTTGTGCTAAACCCTCTACGACTGCACTCTTACCGACACCAGGAGAACCGATAAGGACCGGATTATTTTTGGTACGCCTTGCTAAAATAGTCATCATTCGCTCTTGCTCTTTATCGCGTACAATTACGGGATCTAGACGATTATTTTTAGCTTCTTGTACCAAATCTATACCATAAATATCTAATATGCTATTTTTTCGTGGACGTTGTTTTGTACTGGTACTGGAAGAACTTCCCCCAAGTTCATTGCTAAAGTTTGACTGGGAATTGATAAATCGCTCTATCCCAATCAGTAATTCACCAATATTCACTCCCATATCGCGTAAAAGCACCGTCGCACGTGAATTTGGCTGACTAAGTAGGCTATATAAAATATGTTCTGTTCCTAAAAATTCTTGCCGAAATTCATTAGCTAACTCCCAACTCATACGCAGTGTAAGCTTTGCGGTTTCGCTCAGACTCTTGATGGCGCCAGTAGTACTAATCGGGTCAGCGACCATAGTTAATTTCAGGGCAACTCGTGCTGAGTCAAGAGTTACACCGTGATCAACTAACATTTTTGCTCCAACCGATGAACCCTGAGCTAGTAATCCAAGCAATAAATGCTCAGTACCGACATACAGGCTACCATGCTGATGTGCAATCAGACCAGCTTGCTGAATGCTATACCTAGCATTGTCAGTCAGTTGTGATAAAAATTCTCCAAAATCGTCTGGCATCTACCCTCCTTTTATAGCCCCATTATAGTGCAAAATTGGCAGTCGTGTCAATAGAGTGCTAGCTATCAGACTTTTCGGATGGTTCGTCTCCGGCTGCTTCCTCGATAGCACTAAACAAGCTGTCTTCGACATTTTTTCGTGGTTCTGGTGTAGGAGCGGCTTCAGGCGTGTATCTTTCAATATCTAGGTTATAACCAGTCAATCTACCGGCTAGTCGGACGTTTTGACCGGCTCTACCAATTGCAACTGACTGTTGGTCTTCGGCTACAAAAACAGTGGCTTTTTTGTTATCTTCATCAACCTCAACCGAGACAACGTCTGCGGGACTTATAGCATTAGCAATAAATGTCGCTGGATCTTCGTCGTATGGCACGATATCAATCTTTTCATGGTCGCCGATTTCGTTCATCACAGCCTGGACACGAGTACCGTGACCACCGACAAATGTTCCGACTGGATCAACACCGGGAACATGACTAATGACAGCGATTTTTGTCCTGCGACCTGATTCGCGAGCGACATTTTTAACCTCTACTGCACCAGTTTCAAGCTCTGGCACCTCTTGGTTAAACAACTCCTCAACAAAGGCTTCGTTACCGCGGCTCAAAATTAGTTGTGGGCCACGTCCTTCACGTTCAATATTTTTGATGTAAACTTTCATACGAGAACCAATACCATAGTATTCACCCTGAATCTGTTCTGATTGAGGCATAATCCCGACTGCTTTTCCTAGGTCGATCCTGACAAGTTTTGGTTCTACGCGTTGCACCACCCCGTTGACGAGAGTGCCAACTTTGTCTTCATATTCGGCAAGCACTACTTCGCGCTCCGCTTCACGCAACCTTTGCAACACAACCTGTTTGGCAGTTTGAGCGGCGACACGACCAAAGCCAAATACTTCGTGTTCTTCTTCAATATATTCACCGAGCTCTATCTCTGGATTAATAGCCTTGGCATCTTCTAGCCCAATCTGGTTAATTGGTGTTTCAACATCTTCTACTACCTCTTGACGCACATAAACAGTAGCTGAACCATCGTTTATATTTAGTACCGAGCGCACATCTTGATCTCGCTCGCCATTATCTCGGCGCCAAGCAGCCGCAATCGCCTGCTCAATAACGTCATGAACAGTTTCCTCAGGTAGGTTTTTCTCCTCAGCAATAGTTCGCACCGCCAAAGTTAGTTGCTTTAAATTAATTTCTTCAATAGACATAATTTCTCTCCTTTTGCTAGATTTATTGCAAAATCTTATTAAAAAATCCGACCTGCCGGCCGGAATCTACTACTGCCATTATATATCATTTGCATTTCAATTGCAAGTATTTAAGATTTTCTTCATAGCATCGCCCTCGGGCTGCGTAACCCACAGGTCATATTTATGCTTAATTTGAATCTGCCGAATAACATACTGACAGCGAAAAGGCTTGTATTTTGGCAGCCAAGTAGCCGCATCGCCATCACCTTTTGCTTGATTAGCCGGACCATCGACCGCCAGTAGATTCAATGGGTCATTAGCAAACTGCACTCGTACGTCTTCCGATAGCTGCTGAGCGCCAGTCTGCCAAGCATTTGATAGAGCCACTACATGATCTATCTGCACCGCCGAGCTAGTCGTAGAGCCACGCTCAAACACTATAACTTGCCCTGTATACGGATCATTTAACACGCCACTGATAACCTTGCAGTTTTCGTCAACTTTTACATCTGTTAAATCACGCGCCAAAATAGTATTTCTGGTGTCACACCCTTCTTTTGTTGCCCAACCGTTACCAAATTGATTACGAGCATAGCCAGTTTTTGGAGCTCGGCCTTTTATCGGTATATTGCTTAACACCATTAAAGCCTCTTCGGCGTTGAGATCTTTTTCACTTGATACGGTTTCTACCTGACCTATGTCGGCAGGTTGCGGTTGGCTCTCATTATACGCATAAATTCCCCAAAACACGAGCGCGATTATCAAGCTAAATACCGTCACTCGCCGCTTTTTGTACATAAATCCATTGTATAATGATTAGATGACTAAAGTAAAAAGATTAATAGAATATTTCAAACCAACACATTACGACCTGACAATTAGCCTAAATGAAGATGAAAATACATTTTCGGGCTTTGTGACAATTGATGGCGTAGTTTTAAAAGAGCAAATAATTTTGCATGCCAAAGACCTAACTATTGAAAAAGTACTAGTAAATGGCAAACAAGCCGACTGGTCGTCGAATGGTGATGAGCTAAAAATCACCCCGCCGAGTGCCCGATCGGATGACGTATTAGTAGCTATCTCTTTTAGTGGTCAAATCACTGACGCCATGCATGGTCTCTACCCATCATATTTTAAGCACGATGGCGAAACGAAAAAAATATTTGCCACACAATTTGAAAGTCATCACGCTAGAGAAATGTTTCCGTGTGTTGATGAACCAGCAGCCAAAGCTACGTTTGACCTGACCATTTCCAGCCAGCCCGACGTTACGGTTTTGTCAAATCAACCCCTAAAATGGCAACGCACCGAGGATGGTCGTTTAATTAGCAAATTTGAAACAACGCCGATTATGAGCACCTATTTATTGGCTCTTGTAGTCGGTGATTTAATAAAATTATCCGGAAAAACCAAAGACGGTGTGGAAGTAAACGTTTATGCTAGTCCAGCACATAAACCTCGCGACCTTGAGTTTGCTCTGGAAAACTCCATACAATTAATCGAATTTTATAATGACTATTTCAAAATTCCATACCCATTAACCAAGAGTGACCAAGTGGCGTTACCTGACTTTTCAAGCGGCGCCATGGAAAACTGGGGCTTAATCACCTATCGCGAGTCAGCGCTTTTAATCAGTAAGAATAGCGATATTGATAGTCGCCAGCACGTAGCCAAAGTTATCGCTCATGAACTATCTCATCAATGGTTCGGTAATCTTGTTACCATGCAGTGGTGGAACGATTTATGGCTCAACGAGAGTTTTGCCAATATGATTGAATACTTTGCCGTAGATACTATTCACCCTGATTGGCACATTTGGCAAGACTTTTCTAGCATGGAAATCCCCTATGCCTTAAGCCGAGACAGCCTTGATGGAGTCCAGTCGGTACGCTGCGATGTCAATCACCCCGACGAGATTAGCACATTATTTGACGGAGCGATTGTTTATGCTAAGGGTGGACATCTTTTGGCTATGATCAAAAATTACATCGGCGAACAGGCTTTTCGTGACGGTTTGACTAATTATTTTAGAAAATATGCTTATAAGAATACCGTTGGTGATAATCTATGGGATGAATTATCGCAATCTAGTGGACAGGATGTCACCAGCCTAATGAATCGTTGGATTGATAAACCAGGATTTCCGGTAGTTTTTGCAACTTTCGATGGCTCAAATGTAACTTTGACGCAAGAACGCTTTTTTATCGGCAAACACAAAAACGACGAAACTCTGTGGCCAATCCCATTAGACGCAAATAGTGATAAGGTGCCTCATTTAATGACGGAAAAATCTATTAGCTTTCCGAAAGATAGTCAACCACTTTTGCTCAACCAAAACAATCATTCTCATTTTATAACTCATTACGACCAAGAATTACGTCAAGATATATTGACCGCGATAAAAAATGATGAACTTTCTAATAACTTTAAAATACAATTTTTAAATGAATCACTGCTGTTGGCTCAGGCCGAACTTCTTGGTTATAGTGATTTGATTGAGAGCTTAGTTGCATTTTCTAATGAAAAAAACGAGCAAGTTTGGAATATTTTGGCATCAGTTTTGGTCACTCTACGAAAATTTGTTATCTCGGACGAACAAGCGGAAAAAGCCCTTAAACAACTAGGCTATAATATGGCCAATAAAGAATACAAAAGACTTGGTTTTTCGTCAAAAGATAATGAATCAGAAAACGATATAAAATTGCGTAGCACCTTGATGGCGCTTATGCTTTATGCCGATGACGATGACGTCATAAAACAAGCGATTGATTTATCGCAAAAGGATCTTGAGCAAATTGACGCCGAAATTCGTCCAATCATTTTAGCAAATGCCGTAAAAAACGCTGATACTGACGAACTATTTGATCGATTATACATAATCTACCCAAAAACGACTGACCCTATTTTACGAGACGATATTCTATCGGCTCTAACATCTACAAAAAAACCAAAGCAAATTAAACTCCTACTTGAAAATATCACAAACAAAGAATTTTCTCGCCCTCAAGATCTGGCATATTGGTATGTCAGGTTATTGCGAAATAAATACGCCACAGATATCGTTTGGGACTGGCTACAGGCAAACTGGAAGTTACTTGAAACCATATTCAAGGGCGACAAAAGCTACGACGATTATCCACGCCTTTCGGTCGCCGGACTTCACACAGACAAACACCTGATAGAATATAACGATTTCTTCCTGCCACTCAAAGATGACCCGGCACTTTCTCGCGTCATTAGCCTCGGCTCAACCGAACTAGAAGCAAAGGTTACTTTAATCAACAAACACCAAGAAAGCGTCAAGAAAAAGCTTTTATCGCTCTAAAGTAAACCAGTCGCTAACGGTAAAATCGCTGCCAACCAGCCCTACAGCTAACTGTTGTTGATAGTCACTTAGATTCTTAGCGTTGACTCGTCCCGAGTTCATAAAAATCTCACTGGCATAGGACATCTGCTTTTGTTTTGCTTCGCCAATAGATTGTATCGCTCCACCAAAATCATCATTTTTACGATATTTTACCTCTGTAAAGTAAATCGTTTTATTTTTCAACGAAACAATATCAATTTCGCACCATTTGGTCTTGAAATTACGTGCCAAAACAAAATGCCCTGATTGACGTAAAAATTCAGCCATTTTTTCTTCCGCTCGATCGCCAATTGCTTTTGTCGTAGGGCTACTATTTTTAATAAATTTAGTCTTCTTTTGTTTTTGAAAGCGTTTTAGTGGCTTGATACTGAGGCGATGTAGTGGCGTGACCCCATATTCATCAATTGCCTGCTGATGACCTGGGGTGCCATAGCCAACATTCGTCTCAAAACCATACTGCGGATACTCAAGCGCTTGCTCTTTCATATAGTTATCACGTTTTACTTTTGCCAAAATTGAAGCGGCCGAGACCGCCGGCACCAACAAGTCAGCTTTTACTAAAGTTGACACCTTTTTCTGATATGGCGTACCTGATAGAAAGTTGACAGTACCATCTATAATTATCTGATCATAATGTGCAGTGATCTTTTCAACCGCACGAATGGTCGCCAAGCGTAAAGATGCACTCTGGCCAATCTCATCTAACTCCTGAGGAGACACCTCGCCAGTGGCATAATCAATCGCCAATAGCTTTATCTCTTTGTTTAATTCTTTTCTTTTTTTGGTGCTTAATTTCTTACTATCAGTCAAGCCGTCTAGGTCGGCTGATTCCGGCCAAACAACCGCACCGACTAATAAAGGGCCCGCCCACGGCCCTCTACCAACTTCATCAATACCTAAAATCATTTTGCTGGAGCAGCTAGTTCGTTGACGCTCTCACGATCAAAATTCTTAGCTTGCAACCTTGCACTTTTTCCACTGCGCTCTCGTAAAAACGACAGGTAATTACGACGCACCTTGCTACGTCGCACAACTTCAATCTTTTCTACTAGCGGACTGTGTAGCAAGAAACTTTTTTCTACACCAACACCACTGGCGATCTTGCGCACCGTAATGCGTGATGTATGTGAATCCTTGCGATCGGTTCGTATCACTACTCCCTCAAAAACCTGAATACGCTCCTTGGCACCTTCTTTAATTTTTTGGTGAACCTTAACAGTATCACCACTTTTTACGTTGACTACTGATGGCTTTTTTTGCTCATCATTAACTTTTTTAATTAATTCTGCAGACATTTCTCTCTCACTTAAAAATATTATAGTAATTCAACTGTTTATTATAGCATAGATT
>CAZUSB010000021.1:0-2637 GCA_964622895.1 uncultured Candidatus Saccharibacteria bacterium
ACCGTTTGTTTACCAACCGACCAATACAAAACATCTGAATATCGACTCAGTGGCGATACAAAAACCACATCATTAGAAAAAGCTTTAGTCGATTTTAAATTTGCATAGTTTGCAGTCGTGCGATACAATCCGACCGCTGGCACATCGTCCAACCAACGCTTGGTAAAGACCTTGTACTTTGCTAGTCGTAGTTCCGGATTACGCTTACTGCGTGCCGATACCAATGCGTCATCAACGATATCGTTTTTATAATTTGCAAAATTTAACCCATTTTTTGTAGCTTGGCTGGAATGCCAGTAGGCATAAACATCTTGATCGGCGCCAATATTGATACGGTTTATCAGTATGTCAAAGTCTCTTGGCTGTAAAATATTTTGCAGTGCGCCTTGATCGGTATTCCCTAAGTCAAGAATCTGAGTATCTGTTTTAATTCCGAGCTCGTTTAATTGCGAAACCACTTCGTCGGCCACCAACTCTAACTCTGGGTTCTTTATAACTGCAACCTTTAATCGTAACTCTTGGTCATCTTTTTTCCATGTACCAGCACTAGTTTTTCGCCACCCAAGCTCGTCAAGATAAACCATGCTCATATCAGGATTGAAACTGGGCGCTTCAATATCGGGTATTTGAGCAGTAATAGGCGTATAAAGTGATTCAAGATGTCGACTCGCTATATTTTGTTGTAATTTATCTACATCTACACCATTTCGTATTGCCTGCCTCATCTTAACTTCTTTGAGCTGAGGTGCTGTTGTATTAAAAATCATAAATACCCCACCTTCAGTTGGCATAGCGCGCACTTCATATCGTTTCTCGTCGATCTTTTGTAGTTGATCAGGTAAAAGGTCTGCCATGCCATTAACCTCGTTATTTTTTAAAGCATCCAACAGTGCTTCATGCTTGTCATAAATCAACATCTGAAATCGTGAGATTTTCGCTGCACCAAAATAATATTTTTCATTCCGCACGAGATGCATCGCCTGTGTACTCGCACCTAAAATGTCACCGTCCTGCGCAAATTTGAATTTGAACGGTCCGCTGCCGACTGGCTGATTGCTAAAATTATTCTCTCGCAACTTGACTGGGTCGACATCTTTTAGTAGGTGCTCTGGAAGGACTGAAAAAGTTAAATAATGCCTGAATGGAGCAAAAGGCGTAGCAAGCTTGAGTTCTACACTATGCTCATTAATTTTTTTAACATCTACACTATTCCAGACTGAAGATGAGCCAGCTTTGATCGCTGGGTCTTTTAATAAATTTATTGTATATACTAAATCGTCTGCTATGACTGGAAAATCATCATGCCACTTTGCGTCTTTTCGCAAGGTCATAGTGTATGTAGTTTCGGCTTCGTCTATTTCTAGATTTTCTAATAAGTCATAGCCGAGTCTACCCTTTGTGTCATATTGCATCGGTTGGGAAAAAATCAATCTACTCAGAGATTGCTCGGCGCTAGTTGTACTAAATAATGGATTTAGTGTCTCAACCGGACCCAAAGTCCCTTCCACGTAAACTACATTATCTGACCTAGTGGTAGTAGTGTAACCGTTACGATACCATGAAAGCTGCACTCCAACCATGAGCATCAAAAAACCAATCAGTAAAAGCCAAGTAATAACTTGACGTCTAACATCACCCATGCTCGTCCAACGACGAACAATAAATTTGTGGGCATGGGTCAAGCTTTGATTCTCAGCTTTTTTGAAGCGTTTCGCTAATGCGTTGGCGTCAAAGCTTTTTTTGGGCACCAAGCTCCATTTTGCATCTTTTTTTGAACGCTTTTTCGCCATTTTGTGGTCTCTTACTTTAACTGCCCATTACCAAGGCGACCAAAATAGAGCCAACAAAAAACACCGCCATCACTACAGTGACGTCAAATAGATTTTTGTCAAAACCCCGACGAGTTGTATACAATTCACCTGAAGCGCCAAATCCTGCACCCAATGTTGCTCCACGCTGCTGTAATAGAATCGCCACCACCAAAATCACTGCTGACACTACTGTAATAATAGGTAATATTTCGTTAAACTGCACTTTCTCTCTCCATTTCCTTTAAATATACCATCTCGTATGAAGTACTGACAATATAATTTATCAAACTTAAAATTAACCCAGCGACAATTGAGTGTTTAAATGTCATATCTACACCTCCTGGCGCTAACATTAATGAATAATAAACCAAGACTCCATTGACCAAAATCATAAATAACCCAAGGGTGAGCAAGATAAAAGGGAAAGATAACGTCACCAAGACTGGTTTTACGAATGAATTGGCGATTGAAAATACTAAACCAGCAGACAAAAATGCCAAGACTCCAGCTGTTGGCTCTACATTCTCATAACCACTACCGAGTAACGTCAAAGCAATCCATAAGCCAAAAGAGTTCAGGAGCCACCTGGTTATAAAAGATGAAGGTTTTAATCTAGCAATTTGATTTTTCATGCTCTGTCTATTATACCTGAAAAACGTTTAAAAATACATCTTTTATTAACCCGCACGACCTACTGATTCATGAAATATTTTTTGATAATATCCGCTCTTGACTGACCGACCACTTTCACTAAATCATTTTCGCTCGCCTGTGATACCCCTTTGACGCTGCCAAAAGTTTTGATTAATTTTTGTCTAGTTTTTGG
>CAZUSB010000021.1:2737-9228 GCA_964622895.1 uncultured Candidatus Saccharibacteria bacterium
CTGGCTGGTTGAGATATTTGATGCATTTTCTTGTACAATAAGCTGCTCGTCGCTTTTTGCAAGGCTCACTACTGGGATTTTCAAATTTAATTTTTGCAGAATTTCTGCGGCCGCAGCTAACTGACCTTTACCGCCATCAATCAGAAGCAAATCCGGTTTTGTTTCATTTTTATTATGTCCAGTAAAACGACGAGTCAGTATTTCTTGTAGGTTTTTATAATCATCATTTCTTTGAACGTGCATCCGGTATTTGCGGTAATTTTCACGATTGCTGACGCCATTTGTAAAAACCACCTGCGAACCAACAACATCAGCACCACTCATATGAGAAATATCATAACCCTCTATTCGTGCTGGTGGATTAGGCAAAGAGAAAATTTCTTGTAGCTGCAACAGCGCTGGATCTTTACTTAAATCAACTGACAAGCTATCGTTAAAAGATATTCTTCGCTTCAATTCATTTAACTGATATAAACGATTGCGATAAATCTTGGCTTTTTCAAAATCATGTATTGCGGCCGCATCTTTCATCTGCGCCTGAAAATCTTTGATCAATGCACTACGATTACCACGAATATAGCTCATCAATTGACTGAGGTTACTTTTGTATTCTTTTTCAGTCAAGTTGATCGGGTCTAAGCCAATGTGCGCATCCAGACTCGGGCGCTCATCACGCTTTGGCGCTTTAGTGTAATACGGAAAAACTTTTCTCAAATAACGCATCGCTTGACGAATAGGTCGAGCGTTATAATACGGCCCAAAATAACGAGCACCGTCATCAAGCGGATTTCTAGTATACGAAACATGTGGCCACTGATCGTTCATATTTATGCGAATATACATTTGCGATTTATCGTCGCGCAACAATATATTATAGCGGGGCATATAACGCTTGACCATCTCACTTTCTAAAAATAAAGCATCCACTTCGGTCTCGGTTTCGGTCCAATCCACATCAGCTATCTCCTCAATCAATGCTTGAGTTTTCAGATCATAATCTATCGATTTATGGAAATATTGACGGACACGGTTTTTTAAAACAGCAGCTTTACCGACATAGATAATCTCGCCGTCTTTTGATTTATGAAAATAAACACCGGGAGAGGACGGTAGTGTTTTTAATTTTTTCTGTAACGTATCAGTCATATCACTCCCCATTATAACATTGCAAAAAATCATAAAAAGCTATATAGTATAGTGAAAGATTTATGACGCCGATAGAAAATTCAAACATAAATATAATTAGTTATAATCTGTACCACAACAATGCTAGTAGCGAACTTGAGCACCTAGCAGAGGAGTACGGTGTTGATATTTTTTGCCTGCAAGAGGCAGATAGCAATGAATTACCTGAAAAGATTGGGGATTTAAAAATTGCCGGTACCACTGACAAAAATCGTCTTGACTTGGTAATATACTACAATCCACAAAAATTTCGTCTACGTGAGACTAAAGCTTTTGTTTTAGAAAGGTCCGCTCACGATATCATCATGTCACCATCTAATCAGCGCCTATTAGCGGCACGTTTGATTTCTAAGGCTACCCAAAAACCGTTGATTGTTGCTAGCTTTCATGGGGCACCGCTCACAGATATTAATCGTAAAAGAAAAAGACAAATTCGTGAAGCTCATACTGTTTTGCGAGAGTTTGGCGGTGACGAGCCAACAATCATGACTGGTGATTATAACTATCCGTTCTTCAAAAAGAATCTTGAAAAAATAATCGGTCTTCAAGGCTATGAGATGGCCTTGAGCGATCGTTTTACCTATGCCAGGGCGCTACCTGGGCGATATGACTTTGTTACCTATTCGGACGCTATCATAAAAGAGGTAGTCACCCTACCCAAGGGTGCATCCGATCATCGCCCAATCCTCATAAAAGCAACAGACCTGTAAAATACAGGTCTGTTTTTTAAAAAGTTTTAATAAAAACTAATTATTTTTGTCTACTGACTCTTCACTTTTTGCGTCGTCAGATTTTTCTTCGCTACCCTGCTCTGACTCTACATCATCTACGCTTTCACCATCACCAGCACTGGCGGCATTTGCTGCTTCAAGCGCGCTTGGCTCGTAGACATTAGCCACGACCAACTCTAGATCTTGCTCAATATCCGAGTATTCTACGCCCTTTGGCAACTTAACATCTTTTAGTAGTAGCTTACTATCTTCGTCAAGTAGAGTTTCTACAGAAATTGTCAATGACTCTGGTAGGTCAGCTGGTAGCGCCTTGACGCCTACCTTATCAAGAGCTTGCAAGACGATCAAGCCGTTTCTCTCAGCTGGACTCTCACCGCTGCCGATTAGTTCAATCGCCACCTCTGTCTCTAATTTTTCATCTTGTCTAATCGCCTGAAATGCCAAGTGATCTATTGTATGATGGACCCTATTCATATCAATTGTTTTTACGATTACTAGACGTTTTTTGCCATTTAATTCTACCTCAAAAGGCGTGTGTCGTCCTACTTCTTCAATTACCTTTAGTGTTTCCCCTTGTTTTGATTGAGTATTTGTCCCAGGTTTTCCATCACTATACACCACACTAGGAATCATTCCTGATGCTCGTAGTTTTGCGACTTTTTTGCCAGAAATTTGTCTCTCATCAAGTTTGAGTATTATCTTTGCCATTTTCCTCCTTTAGCCATTTGACTTATGTGTACTATTATATCACGACTAACCAGGACTATTTGCGTCTTGTTAATTTTCGCCAAAACTTTGTTACTTCGTTTTTGATGGCGTCACGATTATTCTTCTCTTTCATGATCTCATAAACTGCTGGCAAAATTGAGATAAAGACTATCAAAACTATTATCGGCAAGAGCACCTGGTCTATATCTAATCCCATTTTTTCAAATAAGGCACCGAGATAATATCCGGCATATGTCACTAGCGCAACCCAGAAAAAACCTCCGATAATGTTGTAAGTAAAGAATTTTTTGTACTCCATCTTGCCGACACCGGCAACGATTGGCGCAAATGTCCTAACGATTGGCACAAATCTAGCGATAATGATGGTTTTTGCACCATGTTTTTCATAAAAATCTTGTGCTTTTTTGATATGTGATTGTTTAAAAATCTTGGCATCCGGTTTTTTAAATATTTTCGGTCCAGTCTTTCGTCCAAACCAATATCCGGTAGAATCTCCAGCCACCGCCGCGATAAACAGCAGTAAGACAAACAGGTGTATATTTATATTAAATATTCCGGAATGCACCAATATGCCAGCGGTAAAAAGTAAGCTATCTCCAGGCAAAAAGAAACCGATAAGCAGTCCCGACTCTGCATAGATAACTAAAATAACGGCGATAAAGCCAGCGGTTGTGATTAGATTGACCAAATCTAATCCGGGAATGGACGCAAAACTACCTAAGGTGCTCATTAATAATTCATACATAACTACTATCTTATCACAGTACCGTCGCTAAATACTGACCGGTTGGCGAGTTTTTTATTTTAACAACCTCTTCGGGCGTGCCACTAGCAATCAAATTACCACCGGCCATGCCACCTTCTGGTCCCATATCAATAATATGGTCAGCCGATTTTATAATATCTAAATTATGCTCAATAATTATCATAGTATTACCGCCGTCAACTAGTTGATTTAAAATTCCTAATAAACGTTTGACGTCTGCACTATGAAGCCCAGTCGTCGGCTCATCTAAAATATATAATGTCTTCCCAGTAGAGCGACGGGAGAGCTCTGTCGCCAATTTAATTCGTTGCGCTTCGCCACCACTAAAAGTGGTGGCTGGTTGACCTAACTTTATGTAGCCCAGCCCGACATTTATTAAGGTTTTAAGCTTACCGGCAATCGTCGGAATATTTTCAAAAAAATCGTACGCCTGATCAACTGTCATATCTAGAACTTCACTGATATCTTTGTCTTTAAATTTAATTTCTAAGGCCTCGCGATTATAGCGCTTGCCTTTGCAAACATCACACCTCATATAGACATCGGGCAAAAAATTCATCTCTATCTTGATGACACCGTCCCCTTTGCAGTGCTCACAGCGTCCACCTTTGACATTAAAACTAAATCTCCCTGCTTTATAACCACGAACATTTGCTTCTGGAGTGCCAGCAAACAACTCACGAATATTTGTAAAAACCCCCGTATAGGTTGCTGGATTTGACCTCGGGGTACGCCCGATAGCTGATTGATCTATTACAATCACCTTATCTAGTTGTTTAACGCCCTCTATTTTGTCGTGTTTTCCCGGAACAGCTTGCGCACGATGAAGTTGCGCCGACAACTCCCTGGCAAGAATTGAATTAACTAGAGTAGATTTACCTGATCCACTAACGCCACTAACAACTGTCATAACTCCTAACGGAAAATCTACAGTTATTTCTTTTAAGTTATTCTCACGCGCTCCAACAACTTTTATTTTTTTGTCTTTATCAGTTTTGCGTCGTTTCTTTGGTGTCTCAATTTTATCAATTCCGGCCAAATATCTACCTGTAATACTTGATGTATCTTTTGCTACTTCCTCTGGGGTGCCGACAGAAACAATCTCTCCACCTTTTACGCCAGCGCCAGGACCAACATCAATCAAATAATCGGCTTGCCTGATCGTATCTTCGTCATGCTCGACCACAATCACGGTATTACCTAAATCTCGTAGGTGTTTGAGCGTGCCAATCAAACGATCATTATCGCGCTGATGCAATCCAATTGATGGTTCGTCCAGCACATATAATACACCTTGGAGCCCTGAGCCGATTTGTGTCGCCAACCGGATACGTTGCGCCTCACCACCGCTCAAAGTGTTGGCAGCTCTTGCTAGCTCTAAATAATTTAGTCCGACATCCTTCATAAACTGTAGGCGATTAACAATCTCTTTTACTATTTGCTGAGCAATGAACTGTTCGGTTTCGTTTAGTTTTAACTGATTATTAAATAGATCTAGCGCCTGATCAACATTCAGATTTGCTATGTCCATAATACTCAGTCCGTCTATCGTCACTGCTAGTACAACTGGTTTTAGTCTTAAACCATGACAAGCACTACATGGTCTTTCTCTCATAAAGCGCTCAATATCTTTTCGCATAAACTCACTATCAGTTTCCCGATGCCGTCTTTCTAGATTAGGAATTACACCCTCATAGGTCGCTTCGTACTGCTTGCCATTACCAAGTTCAATTTCGTATTTATCGCCGCCTGTTCCATAAAGAATTTTATCAAGCACATCTTGAGGTAGTTCACCAACAGGAACGCGTACGCTAAAATTATGTTTTTTTGCAACTTCTGCAAGCCGTTTCATATACCACGAATCGCTGTTAACTCGATTATATGGGCGAATAGCGCCTTCTGCGATAGTTAGATTTGGGTTAAAAACAAGTTCGGGATCAACCTCAAGACGATAGCCAAGGCCAGTACAGATAGGACAGGCTCCTTGGGGCGAGTTAAAGCTAAAAAGTCGCGGCTCTAGTTCTGGGATTTCAATGTCTGGATTATCAAGTGAGACATAGCGTTGACTCATGGTCTTGACTTCATCTTTCTCGGCGTCTAGCACGCTAACCAAACCATCCGTTAAGTCTAATGCTTGCTCGGTTGACTGGGCGATTCGACTTCGCATATCTGCCGCTACCACCACCCTATCAACAACGATTTCAATATTGTGTCTTTCGGTCTTTTTTAAATTTGGAAATTCTTCAAATGAATACACCGTGCCGTCTACCCTAGCTCTAGCAAAACCTAGTCTTTTATATTGTTCGGGGATATGCAAAAACTCACCTTTTTTATCTTTAGCAATAGGCGCTAGAATCATAATCTTTGACCCCTCGGGATAGCGCATAATTTCGTCTATAATGTCGTCTTTTGTCCGTTTTGTAACAGCCCGGCCAGTAATCGGATCATGAGGAATGCCAATTCGGGCAAATAATAGTCGCATATAATCATATATTTCTGTCACAGTTGCTACAGTAGAGCGTGGATTGCGGCTGGTTGATTTTTGGTCTATAGAAATGGCAGGACTGAGGCCATTGATTTGGTCAACATCTGGTTTATCTATCGTTCCCAAAAATTGCCTAGCATAACTTGAGAGGCTCTCAACATAGCGTCGCTGCCCCTCAGCATAAATAGTATCAAACGCCAAAGAAGATTTACCACTACCACTCAGACCAGTGATTACAACTAGCTTGTCTCGCGGAATCTCAACATTAATATCCTTGAGATTATTCTCTCGCGCCCCCTTTACCTCTATAAAATCTGCCATATACTCGATGATACATTGTACGTTATTTTTGCATAAATGTCCAGGCTCTAGGAAGAGGAAAGAACGACGTCTTTATTCAGTCTTCATCTTTATCTGTCAGGAAGCTATTCTCTTCGTCTGATATGTCCTGAAAGAAAGATGAATCACCCTCCTCAAACTCGGTAATAACATTTTGACTAAAAGCCGCCGCAAGTGCATCGTCATCATTTTCATCATCCCTGTTTCTTCCGTCAGCAGAAGCAGACTCGTCTAGTGTTGTCTCTTCATTGTCGCT
>CAZUSB010000022.1:0-6640 GCA_964622895.1 uncultured Candidatus Saccharibacteria bacterium
TTAAAACAACTCAGGATAGATACTTTTAGTGACAGAGTCAATCTCGTGTCTTAGTTGTGGAAATGGTACGCCTTCTCTGGCGCTGACTCCTTCAAAGATCCAAAATACTCGTTCGCTATAGCCCCAGCCGCAAGTTGGTGGCATGCCGTATTCTAGCATTTCAATAAAATCAATATCTAGCATCATCGCCTCGTCGTCACCAGCGTCACGCATAGATTGTTGCTCTTTGAAACGCTCTAGTTGATCTAGCGGATCGTTTAACTCGCTATAACCATTACCGAGTTCACTCCCCATTATCACTGGCTGGAAACGCTCCACCACCCTGTCGTCATTGGCGCTAGTTTTTGAAAGTGGCGAGATAAATTTTGGCGTATTTATCAGCCAGACTGGACCAGCGATATCTTTACGGATGTTTTTCCATAACTTATCAATACCTCGCGCACGATTTTCTGTTTTTTCAACTTCCAAACCATTGTCTTTTAGAGCTTTTTTGACCTCTTCTAGACTACTATCAAAAACATCAATTCCGTAACGCTCTTTTATAATGGTATTATAATCCAATCGCTCCCATGACCCTGCTAAATTAACTTTTTGTCCATTGAAATCAAATTCAAGAGTGCCGAAAGTCTCCTGTAGCACATAGCGGTACATGCCTTCCATGAACTCTAGCCCTTTTTGCCAGTCAGCATAAGCCCAATACCACTCCATGGCGTTATGCTCGGGTAAATGCTCGTCGGTGTAGTTTTCATTGCGAAAACGTGGCCCAATTTCGTAAACTTTCTCATAGCCGCCGCCGATCAAACGCTTTAATGGTAACTCCTGACTGATGCGTAGATAAAATGACTGATCAAGGGCATCCATATGGGTCACGAATGGATTAGCATCGGCGCCGCCAGTTGTATGCTCCAAGACCGGTATACTAACTTCCAAAAAGCCATGCTGATTTAAATAATCTCGTGTCGCCTGCCAAAACTTTGTTCGCCGCTTATAGCGCTCGTAGACTTCTTGGTTAACTTTTGTATCCAAGTAGCGTCGCCTTAGGCGCTCTTCTTTGTCCAATAATTTATCAGGTGTTGGCCGAATGGATTTCGCCAAAATACGCATCGTCTTGACGGCAATAGATATTTCACCGGTTTTAGTTTTGATAATTTCACCAGTCGCTTCTAGATAGTCGCCAGTATCAAGTAGCCCAACCTGCTCTATGCTTAAAGTGCCCTTTTCAATGTTCAAAGGCTCAATGTCATTTGCCCGTAAAAATAGTTGCACCTCACCTGTTTGGTCTTTTAAAACAATAAAAGCTAGTTTACCAAATTTTCGTATACTTAAAATACGACCTACTACAGTTGCAGTTTTGCCCTCTAGTTCATCAAAACTATCAGTTATTTGCTTTAGTTCATGTGTACGATGAGAAGTTGCAGGAAAAGGATCGACGCCCAGTTCACGTAACTCTGCTAGTTTTCTTAATCTTTCCTCACGAAAATCTTGTAATGTCGCCATATCTTAAGTTTAGCACATCCGCATATCTAGGCTTAGCCAAGGTTGGTTATTTCGTATGATAGATCACCCTTTGGAGTGGCTATCTCCACTATATCGCCAACTTTTTTACCAACCAACGCTATGCCGATTGGAGATTGATTACTGATTTTACCCTCTAGTGGGTTTGCCTCAATTGGACCAACTAATGTATAGGTGACAGTTTTAGTACCGGTTTTAAGCTCAACTACACTACCAAGCTGGGCTTTAGATTTATCTCCAACTTTTATAATTGTGGCGTTATGCAAAACGTCTTCTATTTCGGCAATACGTGTTTCTGTTATCCCCTGATCTTCTCGTGCTGCGTCGTACTCGGCGTTTTCACTTAAGTCGCCATAGTCACGAGTTTCGGCGATTTTCTCTGCGATTTCACTGCGGCGACTCTTTAGAGTTTCAAGCTCTTGTTCTAGAGCTTTTTTGCCGTCTTTTGTAATATTATATTTCTTGTTCATAATTTCCTTATTTCTATATTAAGTGTACCATAACCACCCTAAAACGCTATATATAGCGTTTTTTCATTATTTAGAGCTCTCTATGGTGAAAATATATTACCAAACCAGCAATACATTGTCAACTAAATTGCTAGTATGATTGAGCGAATAACCAAACATCATCTGCTGGTTTTCCGGTATAAAAATCTGTACCAGTCGATTTTTCTGATAAACGCAGTCTACTCGTTGCTTTTGTCTCTTCTTTGATTTTTGCCTCTACCGTCGGGTCGTCATTCCAATGAACTTTGACAAAACCCTTATGATTTTTGAGGATATCTTTAAATTCCTCGTAATCCTTGGCCGATCGGGTATTTTTATGTAAAAACTCTGTTGACTGAACTAGCATGTCGTTTTGGATATCCTCTAATAACTGTGGTACAAATTGTTCTAAATCAGCCAAATCAAAACTGCCATCTTCAAGCGTATCACGACGACGATAGCTAATTTGATCAGCCTCCGCCTCTCGTTCACCGATTTTTAGAATAATCGGCACACCTTTTGATTCCCATTTGTTGAGCTTGAAGCCGAAAGATTCATCGTCTCGTTCGTCTAGTTGAGCTCTGATGCCTATTTTTTCTAGACTCTCCATGATTCTTTTGCTATATTCATAAGCCGCACCATCTAGCTTGATCGGTACAATAGCCACTTGGACGGGAGCAATTTTTGGTGGTAAACGCAACCCGTGGTCATCGCCATGCGCTAAAATCAAGGCGCCAATGGAGCGCGTACTAAGACCCCAGCTAGTTTGCCAAACATTCTCCATATTTCCAAGCTTATCTTGGAAGCTAATGTCAAAAACTTTTGAAAAATGTTGCCCAAGGTCGTGCGACGTGCAGGACTGCAGCGCCTTACCACTAGGCATTATCGCTTCATAGGTCAAAGTGTCAGCCGCTCCAGCAAAGCGTTCTGCTACTGATTTATGGCCAACATAACCATCGATCGCAAAATAGTCACGATAAATATCAGTATACTGATCCATCGCCCAATTTTGCATAGTAATCGCTTCCTCGTGAGTGGCGTGCGCAGTATGCCCTTCCTGCCATAAAAACTCGCTGGTTCTTAAAAACGGTGTTGTGCGTTTTTCCCAACGGACGACATTGTTCCACTGATTCATCATCAGAGGTAAATCTCGCCATGAATGAATCCACTTGGCATAGGAATTGTACATAATTGTTTCACTCGTTGGGCGCACTACTAGCGCCTCTTCTAGCTTTTCGCCACCACCATGAGTGACTACAGCAAGCTCTGGCGCGAAACCATCAATATGGTCTTTTTCTTTCTCTAAAAATGACATCGGGATAAATAACGGAAAGTAACTATTACCGACGCCTTTTGCTTTAATGCGCGCGTTTAGCGCCTCTTGCACTAACTCCCAAATGGCATAGCCATATGGCTTTATGATCATCGTGCCTTTTGCTGGGCCATAATCTACTAAATCTGCCAATCTAATGACGGTCGTGTACCAGTCTGCTGGCTGATCTATCTTGGATGGAATTTGCTTTTTTGTCATGACCCTAGTATATCACGCCCAACTCGCTGAGAGGTGGCATTAAAATGGTTTCACGATAAATAGCATAACATAAGCAAATCCGTTCTTTATCATATGTAAAAAGATGGCCGGATACAACGAATCGTAGTTATAACGTAAATAGCATAACACCAAACTCAAGGCAAAAGTGTCAATGCCAACATTCCAAGCCCCATGAGCAAACCCAAACATCAAGCTAGTCAATATCGCTGCAATCCAAAAACGATATGTCTTTTTGAGCGTTCCAAACAAAAACCCTCTAAAGATAACTTCTTCTGCTAGCGGCGCGGCTATCACTAACGCCACAAATGCCACTACGTAATCCATCGTATTTGACAGAGACTCAAAGCCAACATCTTGTTTTGCGCCGATGTCAAAATCAGGATAGATCAGCACGGCTACAAACATAAAAAATATCGATATCATGTAGTAAACGCCAAATCCAGCCAGCGCCGCCAAAGGGAATGTCCACTTTATTTTATTTTTCAAGCCCAACAGAGCAAGAGTGATCTTGTCCTTGAAAAACACATATGGTACCCCGATAACTACCAAAAGTGCCATGATGTACGACACCGCTTGAGCGACCAGTTGAAAAACATTTTTGTCAAAGTTCTTAAAAGACACTCCCGCGCCGACAAGCAAATTGACCAGAGCCGCCACCATAGCGAAACCAACCATAATTCCACCAAAAACCCATATGGGCAAAATAAGCCAGTTGAAATATTTTTGCAGCCTAGATTTATTAAAATATTTTGCTAACATCTGCCAACGTCACCAATATTATTAAGGCAAATAGAAACAATATTCCAGCGCCGTTTATTTTGTCTTCCATTTCTTTTGTGAGTTTTTTACCACTTAGTTTAAACAATGTCATCGTCAACCAGCGTCCCCCGTCAAGACCTGGGATAGGCAAAAGATTCATAATTGCCAGTGCTAGTGAAATAATCGCCGCTAATAAAACTACGCTTGTAAATCCTGCCTTTGAAGCACTCGGAAATAGCACACCTAATATCCCAATCGGGCCGGCAACGCTCTCACTGACTTGCTTTGTGTTGCCCCGAAACAGGCTCCCTACCATATCCCCTAACCCTCTGAGGTTGGCGTCGGTCAATTGTACGGTTGTCATAAAACCGACAATCGGTGCCGACCAAGTTGCACGATATTTTTCGGTAGAACCAGACAGCCCTACGCCCAAAGCTCCTTTTTGCTCATCTTGTCGCAAAGTAATCTCTGACGTCTTGAGGTCGTCACCTCTGACGTACTCAATCTCTACAGTTTTACCCGCTAATTCTCTTGCTAGAGCAGTAAAGCTTGTTAACGACTTTACGGGTTGACCGCCCAATACAACAATTTCATCGCCAGCCAGAAGTCCCGCATCTTTTGCTGGAGAGTCTGCTTGAACCTCAGTAATTATAACTGGCGCACTGATGATTTTTGTGTCACTGGCAATATGAAATTGATCGCCAATCAACTTTGGCAAACCAACTAGCGATAGGAGCGTAAATAAAAATACCGCAAAGAACCAGTTAACGGTCACTCCGGCTAATAGTATCTTGGTTTTTTGCCAATAACTGGCAGCTCCATAGTCACCTTTTTTATTGTCTGCATCATGTTCGCCTTTTAACTTTACAAATCCACCCAAAGGCAGCCAATTAACTGTAAATAGTACTCCATTTTTTAATTTTTTGGCCCAAGCTTTTGGCGGAAAACCAATGCCAAACTCTTCTACTACTACACCATTTCTGCGCGCGACAACAGCATGACCTAGTTCATGGATTACCACTAAAAATACTAAAACGACTACGCCGACAAATATTCCAAAAATTAATTCCATTATTTGCCAAACCTCCTACCCCTTTTTTCATAAGCTTTGAGCGCAGACACAACGTCCTCTTTCGTCATATCTGGCCACGCTTTATCTATAAAAAGCAGCTCACTATAAGGTGCACGATAGAGCATAAAGTTGCTCAATCGCTGTTCACCACTACTGCGTATAATCATATCAACTGGCGGAATATCAGGAGCATAAAGATTTTCGCTAATGTCTTCAGGTGTAATTTCACTGGCGTCGCCTCCGTCTTGAACAAATTTCTTAACCGCATCAGCTATCTCTAGTTGTCCGCCATAATTAAAACATAATGCTAGTGTTCCTCGGGTGTTATGGAGGGTCGCCTCCTCGGCATTATCTATCGCCTTGAGGATTTTTTCACTAACACCATCTCTTGAGCCAAGAATACGTAACCGTATGTCTTCTTCCTGGAAAATATGCAGATCTGAAGTGAACAATTTTAAAACTAGACCCATGAGTGCCTTAACCTCAGACTCACTACGTTTCCAATTTTCTGTACTAAAAATGTACGCAGACATGTATTTTACACCACTATCAAATGTTGCCCGAGCGACATCTTGTATAGCATTATAACCAGCTAAATGACCCTCGTAGCTGGGTAAACCATGTTTTTTTGCCCAACGACGATTCCCGTCAACTATATAGCCAACGTGATTTGGCAATAGACTTTGTTCACTCATCAGATAGTTAGTATCTCTTTTTGCTTATCTTTAAAAATTTGTTCAATCTGTACGCCTAACTCGCTCATTTGACGGTCAATTTCTTTTTCGAGGCGCTTTGCATCATCCTCAGATAGATCTTTTGCCTCTTTTAGGCGCTTTATTTCCTTAAATGCGTCTTGGCGAATATTGCGCAAAACAATTTTTGCATCTTCGGTCTTTTCACTGGCTTGCTTGACGATTTGATGACGTCGCTCTTCGGTTAGTGACGGCACAGGCACTCTAACAACTCGCCCATCGTCGCTAGGATTTAGACCCAAAGCCTGATCATTACGAATACTAGCTGAAATTGCTGGAATATTTGTTGGGTCAAACGGCGTAATCAATAACATTTGCGCCTCTGGAGCAGATACACTAGCTACTTGGTTAAGTGGCATCACCACCCCATAAGCCTCAACCATCACTCCATCGAGCTGATTAACATGAGCTCGACCGGTGCGAATCTTTTTAAGCTCCTCATGCAAATGATCAAGAGCTTGACTGAACTTTTCTTCATATACTTTTGTATCAAACATAATAC
>CAZUSB010000022.1:6740-8928 GCA_964622895.1 uncultured Candidatus Saccharibacteria bacterium
AATTGTCCGACACGAATGTTCTCACCAGTTTTGGCGATACTCTCTTTAATATAGTCCTCCACTGTCATAGACTCATCCTTGTAAAATGTCTGAGTCATCAAAACCTTGTCTACAAAGTTCTTTTTAACTTGACCTTCTACGATTTTCTCTGCAATCTCTGCTGGCTTGCCTTCTGCTTTGACACGCTCGGTTGCTTCTTGACGAACACGTTCTAACTCTTCTGCTGGGACATCGTCGATAGTAGCATATTCTGGATCCATCGCAGCAATCTGTAGGGCAATATCATGAGCTAGCTCCTTAAAACCCTCGGTCCGTGCCACAAAATCTGTCTCGCAATTAAGCTCTAGCACGACACCAATTCGTCCATCATGAACATAACCTTCAATAATACCCTCGCGAGCCTCTCGGTCTCCCTTTTTTTCAGCTTTTGTCAAACCTTTCTTGCGCAATTCCGCTAGCGCCTTATCAAAATCACCTTCCGCCTCAACCAACGCTTTTTTTGCATCAGTAAGACCAATTCCACTCAGTTCTTTTAGCTTTTTAATCTCATCAATTGATACCTTCATGATTTCCCCCTCTTATTTCTTTTCTTCTTTTTTTACTGTCTTTTCTGGCGTTTGAACAATTGTTTTTTGCTCTGTGATACCTTGAGCAATAGCCTGCTTAAATAAATCTAACAGTGCTGCAACGCTCTTTATCGCATCGTCATTTCCTGGTACTGCATATTCAACAATCGTTGGATCGGCATTGGTGTCAGCAATCGCCACTACTGGGATATTAAGCGCCTTAGCTTCTTTTATAGCGTTATCTTCGGCAATCATGTCCGTTACAATTATCGCTGCCGGCTTGCCGTTCATGTTTTTAATGCCACCATATTTACGATTTAATTCTTCAATCTCCTCAGAAAAACGCTGGACCTCAAGTTTTGAATAGCGCTTATCAAGATCACCAGATTCCATTTTACGCTCAAGGTTTTTAAGTTTTTTAATCTGTTTTGAGATAGTATCTGTATTTGTCAAAACCCCACCAATCCAACGCTCAGACACGTATGGCTGATTTATAGCCTCGGCAGTTTCTTTGACCAAATCCTTTAACTGCTTTTTAGTACCAACAATCAAAATCGGTCGCCTTGAGCTAGCGATTTTTGTTAAAAACGGCAACGCAATTTCTAGCGCCTCCACTGTTTTTGTTAGGTCGATAATGTGTGAATCCTGCCTTTTACTATGAATAAAAGGTGCCGCCTTTGGATTCCAGCGACTTGTTTTGTGCCCAAAATGGACGCCTGACTCTAGCAGGTTTTTAATATCTATAGCTACTGCCATATTCTTTTTCTCCTTTTTCCTCACTACGCCCCTGTTTTACAGGAAAATAGACGTAGCTGTGTCATTAAATTTGTTACAATCACTACAATACCGTATCAGAGCGTCGATGTCAAGCTTACTGTCATCGATATTTCTATTGGGATTGAGATTGGTTTTGTTTTTTATGCTGAGCATCTGACTTGGTGCCTACCTCAGTCTCTGGCGTGTATGCATCTCTTGCGCATTCTCTTCTTAGGAGTTCATCGCCATACTTTCTAAGACGCTCTAAGTCTCCCTTGTAGCCTGTCGGACCAAAGTACGCTTCGTTATCATTCTCCTCGCAAGCTATAAATGCCTCTACTGAAATGGCGTTATCAATCATATCAACCCAGTCCGCTTCGTCCTCTTGGCTGGCAGGATGGGAAATCTCAACCGTAATAGGGTCCTCGTTCATAAATCGTAAATCAGCCAAAAGCACATTTTTCTCATTATGACCATCAACCACCATAACTAGCATCAATCCAACCCGTCCAGCTACACTGAGCGGTTCATAATCGCCTCTTTCAAGCTCCATCCGACCGTCCGCCCAGAGGCGACCATCGTTATCTGAATTTGTTTTATCAGTTGACGCATAAAATTCCTCATCTCGCCCACTACTATACTCTCGCCAATCTTTATCATCTTCTAGGCTGATATATATAGGTACGTCACACTCTAGGTCGCGCAACAAAAGCGGTCGCATATGTTGTGGTAATTTTGCTTCTGGATAATGATTTCGTTTTGACATGATTTCTTTCGGCCTTTCTCAAAATTTACAGCCACCCCTACTTTTATCTAGAATACTAGTAATAGTTGATCTTAGCAAGTGCAACAACTCCTACGCTTTG
>CAZUSB010000023.1:0-5304 GCA_964622895.1 uncultured Candidatus Saccharibacteria bacterium
CCGCCAGCTACGAAGCCAAGGCTTTAGGCATAAAAGTCGGCATGCGTCGCAGCGAAGCAATGGCAATTTGCCCTGATTTTATCCTGCTAGAGAGCGATCCCAATAAATACACCTGGATGTATCAAAACTTATTGCGTATTATGAAAGACTATTCGCCCAACGTAAAGATGAAGTCTATCGACGAAGGAGTGATAGATTTTCATGACTGTCAAAACACACTCAAAGGCCGCAGCCTAGAAGATATCGGTTATGAGATCAAACAGCGCGTTTATAAAGCTGTCGGTAGACACATGCATATCAATGTCGGTATTGGCACAAATCGTTTTCTGGCAAAAACTGCCTCAAACCTTCATAAACCTAACGGACTAGACACTATCACCCACAAAAACCTCACCGACATTTACAAAACCCTGGAGCTAGAAGACCTAACTGGCATTGCCGATGCTTATAGCGCTCGTCTACGCGCCCATAATATCTTTACGCCATTAGATTTTCTAAATGCCGATGAATATCTACTTCGTCATCAAGTTTTTAAAAGTATCGGCGGCACCCAATGGTATCAACGCCTGCGTGGTTTTGAAGTTGACAACACGCCAACAAAACTCGGCATGATTGGCCGTCAGTGGGTGCTACCAAAACCGTCCAACGACGATGCTTATTTACGCTCATGCCTACACTATCTCGCCGAAACTACCGGTATGAAATTACGCTATCGCAACCGAGAAGCACGCGGCGTCTGTGTTTGGGTGACTTTTAATCGTGGTGGCGATTGGCAAAATAAAAAAATGTTTAAATCAAGCTTTTTCACTAATCAAGATTTGTGGGAAAGATTATCACGCCTATTTGACCAACGCCCAAAACACATGCAAGTGCGTGCCATGGGATTATATGTTTACGGATTATCGCCATCATCACGCAGTCAACTAGGTCTCTTTGAAAACATCAACAACAAACACGAGCTGACCAAGGCGATGGACGAAATCAATGATTTTTATGGCAAATTCACCATTCACTCCGCCGACACCCTAGAGGGCACCAAGCACATCACTCAAAAAATCCCTTTCGGTGGTACTGAGTATTTTGAACTTCTAGCACTCTGAGCTGTTGCAGGTTTTTCCGCCCATTGCCATGACATCATTCACACCACCAAGATCTACTACATTACTATAGCCAGCATCATTTAATAACCCTTTGGCTTGTGCTGACCGATTGCCACTACGACAATAAACATAAACTTTTTTGTCTTTACTAACCGATGGCATTTCACCTGCTTCAATTTGTTGCAAGCTGTGCAATTTTGCGCCGGTTATATGCCCAGCATTAAACTCTTCTGCAGTTCTCACGTCTAACAACACCCCTTCACCGGCGTCAATAGATTTACTAATTTGATTAAACTCAGCCTGCGATGCTACCTCCTGCGCCTGCTGTATCGCGCTTTCTTTACTACCATCGCCCCCGCGACTGCGCTCAACTGTGGTGTTACCAAAAAACCACACTCCGCCGGCTAATAATACCACCGCTACCAATAAACCAATTATCATTCTACCCATATTTCTCCTTATTGTGAACTACGCCCACCACCATTTCTTTTATTTGTGATTATTGCCATTTTTTGGTTATATTTTGCAGTATCAATTTTTAATTGTACATAATTTATCAACTGCCCAATACCCCATGCCGCCAATAAATACATAATGATGGCAAAAAGCGCCGCAACATCTAAGTATCCAGTTTCATTAATTGACCGGGAAGGAAAAATTCCTCTAAAAGGCGCCAAGTAATCAGCTGATGTTCGATAGATAAAATTAACAAACGGCGTCTCAATATTAGCTGAAAAAGCCAATAAAAAGACCCTTAAACTAAGTAGGCCAATGCCGAGTGCCGTCCATGCATAAACGATATAAGCAATGATTTTGCTTGCCCTTAGGTAACCCGGAACGACTATTTCCTGCTCGTAATTTGATGTGCCATTTTTCTGCTGATTATTTGCCATATAAATCCTCCTTAATATACTTATATTTTAACATATGGTATATTTTAATACATGAATAACTGCGAAATATGTGCTATTTTAGCAACTCACAACGAAGGGCGAGATATAACTCTAACTGAAACTAAAAAATGGCGAGTCGTCCTGGATCCGAATCAACGATTTTTGGGAAAGTCATTTGTCACCCTTTTAGACCACAAGTCTTCATTGTCTGAACTCTCAAGTGAGGAGTGGAAAGATTTTACGCAATTATCGAAAAATTTAGAAAGAGCGATTAAGCTAACCTTTCAGCCAAATCACTTCAACTGGTCCTGCCTGATGAATATCGCGGCATCAAAAAACCTACCGACACATGTTCACTGGCATTTACATCCCAGATACAATAAATCTATTCAGATTAATGATACTGCTTTTACAGACACCGAATGGTACCCTGCTACAAGCAAAACTGATCATATAGTTGACGATGAAACTTTGAGCAAAATAGCTGCAAAGATAAAGAAAAATCTGTAAAAATCTATCTATTTGAATCTTTCTTCCAAATCCTTTAATTTTATTGTCAAATAATCACCCTGCTCTTTGGTTAGTCGAGGACTCAATACACCATCTCTTTTTTGTTCAGATAGCCATTCATAAATCATCTGCAACGAGCGCATCGCCACAGCAATGCCAAATGTATCCTTGGATTCTTCATAATCAATTCCTCGCATACTGCAATAACTGGCAAGCATCAAATCCAAATCGCTGCGCAAGGCGGGGTATTTTGCCCCATAATTCATTATAAAATTCATAATATTATAATGTCTTGGCCACAAATCGGAACACGACTCAAAATCAATCAAATAGGTTTGCCCGTTATCCGTCAACATAATATTACCTGGCTGTAAATCTCCATGTGTAAAACGCGTCTCTGTTTTTGGTAGTACCCGCGTGATATATGCAGAAATTTTAGCAACCAGCTCCCAGTCAATCCCCTGACTGTACGTGAATTCTTTTAGTTTTTTGGAAATACGTTCAACGCCAGTCTCTTGATTCAGCTGATTAAATCGAGTAATACCAATACCAGTTGATTCTTGCGAATCAATAAAAGCATAAAGATTCGTCAGATACTCTAGATGCTGCTTAATCTTATCTTTGTCTCCAGATTCAAAATCATCCACCATCAAATGCCCGTCTACCCACTCTGTAACGATATAATCAGAGTCTTGCTCCAAAACTTTAGGTGTAAAATAAAATTTATTTTGGCTGTCAAGATTTCTCATCTTTTCTTCGCCCTTTGTCTCTAACACTAAGGCATCACGAAGTTCAGGATCAACAACCTTTTTTATAAAAACTGGCTCTTCATCTAACGAGCCTTTATAGGTCGCATAGCGATGATTAGTACGTATTTCCGACAAAGGGGTAAATTTGTCCATCACAACTCACAGCTCTCGCGATTGAATAAACTCCGTCACAGAATTTGGCTTATCACGCTCTTCGTATTGTGATTTGATGGCGTCTTTTATGGACTGCTCCATGCTTGAGTCATAACCACTAAACGGCTTGTCACCAATAACCAAAAAGGGCACACCAGTCGCGTTATAATTTAAAACTTCTGCCATTTCGCTCATCAACTTTGCATTGGTCTCGCTACCATAAACCTCAAACATATACAGATTGTAATACTTACTGTATTCGTCATTGATGCCCTCTAAAAACTTTTTCATTTGGGCACAGTAGCCACAGCCATCGCCCCAAAACAAATACCCATTAATCTTTTCACTAGATATTTTGATGTCGCTTGGCTTAGAAAATCTTTCTATCTGGCTAGTTTCAGAGGATTCACTCTGGCTGTTTTTCGTGGTCTGCGATGATTGAATGCTAAGCACAATCACTATCCCAATAACTATCACTATACCAATCAATCCAACTATCAAATTCTTATTATTTTTCATATTAAAACTCCACATATCTATCTAAATTATACAACTGCCCGTCTAGGTTTAAATACAACGAATATCGTCCACTCAAACCTTCTTGATTGATATATTTGGTCACCATAATACCCTTTTCGGTCTCCTCTTCGCTAAAAATATCTACGCATAGTGCAGTATATGGTTTTTTACTGACGCGAATGTCATACGCTCGTTGCTCTAGCCCTTGCGCTAAAATTAATTCAACTTTTTGCCCTTGCTTAAACCTCCCGCTAAAGACTAGCCGGTCAAATTCTTTTATAGTTTTGATTTCTTGATCTTCAATAATATTTTGTCCATCTTGAGTCCGAGCCATAAAACCATATTTTACCGAAGACACCGGCGTCTCACCTAAACTGCCCAAGCTAACAGCACCAGTTGGTTTGTACTCTTCATTAGGCGCATATAAACTCATTTTTTCCACCCGATAATTGTTGGTTGGTAGTATTATTTCATAAATTACTTCATCACCTTTCAACTCTACCGTGTCAGAAACCAACTTATCCGCTTTTGCTAAACCAGCTGGTACATTTAAAATCTGCCCGTCCTTATAAGAAATCCCTCCCGAATGCACAATATAATGATCTTCATCAATATAATCCACGTCTGATATATACGGTGAATAAAACTCACTACCACGCTCTTTACCATATTGCCAAATCTGCTCTATCGTCATATTGTCGGTATCAATTTTATACATAACGCCCCTGGTATAACTTTTGTCAGCCGGCACATATTCAGCTTTGATTTTGGATTTATTATTGCCGTTGTCCAAGATAAAAACATAGCCCTCTGGCGTAATCATGGCTGCATGTTGCGCCCATTGCCACTCGGTCTCACCAATTGGTGTAAAGAAATATGGCTGATATTTTTCGTCCCAATTGGTCGGATCGCCAATAATCCAGTTCAAATCCCCAGTCTTGTAGTCTATATTAATAACCGCATCCTTGTGTCGCCCAGACAGAGTAATGCTGTCGGTATTTTTGTCATACCAAACCGAATTATTATGAAACCAATCATAAGCCGACCAATCTTCCATTTGACCGTCGCTTGTATTTAAAATCTCTTTTAAATCCCACTCTTTTACGATCTTGCCGGTGCGACCATCAATCTCCACTACAATATCTTCCACCGTACCCGCCTCGCCATCAAAGTCATCACTTGCCACCAGCAAATTACCATTTTCTAGCTCAAAATAATCATGATGATAACCACCCGGCAATTTATATTCTTTATAAATCTTGCCCAGTAAATCTATCTCATATAGCCCAGTGGTATAATACGGTGGATTTAATAAACGCTCGCTACTGACCAGCAGGTGTCCATTTTTGAGACGACCAATTTCCCATGTCGCATCAGTAG
>CAZUSB010000023.1:5404-7880 GCA_964622895.1 uncultured Candidatus Saccharibacteria bacterium
ATCTATTAGACTCGTCAAGCTTTCAACCTGATTTGAGCTCGCACTAGTATTTTTTATAATCAACAAAACAACGGCAGTCAACAATCCAACCAGCGCTATCACCATTAAAATGCGCCTGAAAATTACGCTAAACTCGGTTTTTTCATCATTGCCTGCAACTTTAGCCATGTCTAGTTATATTATAGCAGATTATTTTTTCGGCCTTGTTAGCTTCCAGACTACAAAGCCAATCAAGGCAAAGCCCAGAAGTAATAAGATTAACGTAGTGTAGCCCTTTATGAAGTACAAGACCGACAAAATTACTGATACTATACCCCACCACTGTATCCATTGACGTTTATAGGCAAACCCTGCCACTGCGATCGCGGCACTTTCTACCAAGAACAAAAGCTGATAAGTCCCTCCATCTATCAAAGCCATCCAGGCTGTCGGTGCAGACAAAAACACCAGAGCAATGGCAATTCGTTCATTATTAAGCATTTTACGAATAATACCAACAGCTATGATAGTAGCCGCCCACCAATGTCCATACAACACCAGCAACGATGCGTCTGGATATAGCACTCCGACCAATCGTTGTAACGCAAATGTCGCCAGATAAATCATGCCTTCTACAAGATGATAGATCTTTTTGGTGTACGCATATTGACCAATAATTGCGGATACCGCCAATAGAGATAATGACGCAAACACTACATGTCCGGTGTCACTAGATAGGATATTTATCATAACCCCAAACATTAACGCCGTAACTGTTGAAAATAGCGAGATAAGCTGTCGCTCTTTGTCAGATGATGATGTATGAAGCCAATACATAGCATAAAATATCGCGGCACTTATGGCTAATACGCCACTCAGTCTCCACTCTGAGTCCAAACCTCCCCATTCCCATATCATATTTATCACAATCATAAGTGATATATTTGCCGCTATCAGCGCCCATGATTTTTGCATCAAGTATGACAGAGTAAGAGACAGTACAACTCCCACCAATCCCGACAACATGGCCGACAGCGGATTCTCGGTAATATAGCCTGTCAATACAGTCATGGTTATATAGGTCATCATTGAAACACTCAAGAAAACACCAACATTATTATTGCCCCACTGCAGAACTTGTTGTCTTTTTGACCACATATAACCCATTAATCCTGCCCCAAATAAGGCAAAGATCATAGATACATACTCATATGGCAGACTTGGCGTAATCACTTGGCGCATTATGTAAATTGGCAAAATCACTGAAATAGCCAAAGATCCATAACCCCAAAATACGTGTTTAAACCTAAACGCAGCCGCAGTAGTAATCGCTCCAACCGTCAACAAACTAATTGCTACGCCCAACTCTCCATTATCTATGGACGCCCACATAGGGAGCGATAATACCATCAAACCACTAGCCACCCCGACGACCGTCTCTTCAGCAACAACTTTTACTCCCGCTGCCTTTGCGCGAACCATACTAAAAATAACCTGAACAGCCAGCAATGCATACCACCAAATATTTATAGCAATCCGCCCGCTCTCTTCATAAAAAGGCACCGCATCAATCACAAACAGCATAATCGTGATTTGTAATAATGCCCTAGCAGACAATTCATAACCCCATTTTTTGTACTCAAGCCACTGTACCAAATAGTGCAACGTAGCCACACCAAACAGGATCTTATAATATAGCAAACTCATGCCGTTGTAGGCGATCAAACTCAAAACCAAGGCTATCGGCGTCGCTATGATACTAGATTTCTCAATCGGCTGGATAAAGACCTTTGGTATAAGTTTTGGCTTAAAATAATTTATAGCGCTCAAAATCGTTGTAACCAACACAACAGTTACGAAATACCAGACGATCGTTAATCCACCCGAGGAGATAATGGAAAGAGAAAGTGAAATCACAAAAGCAATTGTTAAATATGATATTAATTGACTTTGTAATTTTATAGCCGCCATTGCGTATGCCACTAGTCCGATTAGCGAGATTGCGACCCACGCCGACGTCGGAGAGACTCCTCCCAGGAGGATTAACGCCACTCCGTTAAATGGCAGTATTGCCAGCCCCGTCCCAACAAATGCCGTCGCCGCCATCTTTAAGCGTTTTGACTCTTCATACAGAACCAATCCACCCGAATAAAATATAAGCGTCGCTAATACTAACCCGCTCAACTTCATATATGACGGCAACGTCAAAGTCATAAACAAGCCCATCGCCGCTACTATCAAAAAACTACCCGTGTACAGCAAAAGGTTTAGGTTGTGCTGACTGCGATTTTCTCGTATCTGTGTTAACTCTTCCTCTGTTGGTGTGGGTTGAGGCGGCGCCTGTGATTGTGCTTGTGGTTGCAGAGATATAGATGTAGGTGCGACCGTCGCAACTGGCGCAGCAACAGCGTTTGGCTGTACATTCGTCGCAGACTGAGCGACAGACTGTCCTGTAGTGCTCGTTGTCTTTAAGCTATTTATTTCCTGTCGGAGCTTC
>CAZUSB010000024.1:0-7514 GCA_964622895.1 uncultured Candidatus Saccharibacteria bacterium
ACCGCTACGTGGTTTTAAAAACTAGCATTGTAGCCAAAGCGTGATAACGATTTGTGGCTATATCAAACAATAGAAACTCTGTTATAATAGATATCTGGTATGAATAATAATTTTAAACGAACAAAGATATTGGCGACCATTGGGCCAAAAACAAACAATCCAGAGTCTATTGAAAAACTTATAGAGTCTGGTGCAAATGGGTTTAGGCTAAATTTTAGCCATGGTGAATATAGCGAGCGAGACCAGCAGATTGCTTGGATTCGTCAAAAGAGTGAAGAGCGCGGTCGGCATGTGGCGATTTTGCAGGACTTGCAGGGACCGAAAATACGTCTAGGCAAGTTACACGCTCCAATTGAGGTGGCGGACGGAGATGAATTTATATTGGATTATGCAGCAAATGAGCAGCAGGACAACATCTTGCCAGTGCAGTACAATCTAGCCGAAAAAGTTAAGGTGTCAGAGCCAGTTTATATTTTTGATGGAAAGATCAAAACAACTGTCACTGAGATAGTGTCAGAGACTGCTATCAAAGTGCGAATTGAAAATGCTGGCACATTGATGAGTAATAAAGGTTTGAATCTTCCGAATACTGATTTTGCGGGTGATATTATCACCGAAAAAGATATGCGTGATATAGAATATGGTCTAGATAAGGACATTGATTTTGTGGCGCTGAGTTTTATACAGAGCGCCGAAGATGTTAGGCATCTGCGCAAAATCCTTAAAGACGGTGGTTCGCATGCGCGGATTATCGCTAAAATTGAAACTAAAGCCGCTATTGAGCCTGAAACGATGGAAGATATCGTCAAGGAGAGTGATGGAATCATGGTGGCTCGAGGAGATCTAGCGATTGAGGCTGGCGATTTTGTGGTTCCAGTGGTGCAGCGAAAATTAATTGAGTTATGTCGCCGTCACTGCAAATTGGTGATTATTGCTACGCAGATGCTTTCAAGTATGACTGACAATCCTTCTCCCACTCGTGCCGAGGTTAGCGACGTGGCAAATGCCGTCATTCAGGGTGCAGATGTAGTGATGTTGTCTGATGAGACGGCCAACGGAGATTATCCGATTGAAACCGTACAGGAGATGCGTAAAATTATCGTTTATACGCAAAATAATATTGCTGTTGAAAATCCGATAGAAAAACTTGTTAAACCAAATCATGAAAATCGTCATGCGATCAGTAAGGCGGCTGTCCATATGGCTCGCCAATTAAATGCGGCTGCTATTATCGCTGAAACGAAAAATGGTTCAACTGCGCGTAGTATCGCAGGCTTTCGTCCAGATGTGAAACTAATTTCTGTCACTAGCCAAAAGCATGTTGCTCAGCAGTTATCTTTGCGTTATGACAACCGAAGTTTCGTTCGTCCAGATGATAGTGACGCCGGTTACGATATTGCCAAAGAATTAAACAGCAAAGGTTATTTTGGTGAAGAGCCAGCAACTGTCGTTATTGTCAGTGGTAGTCAACCAGGGGTAGCGGGGATGACTAATCGTATCACGGTGCGCACAATCAAATAAACAATCAAGCTAAACTACTAGACGTGACGCAAAAAATAGAGTAAACTAAAACTAGTAAGCATAAGCAAATAAGTAGTGGGAATAATGTTAGACAAATCTAAACTAATCGTTGCCAATTGGAAAATGAATTTCAACGTCCAAGAGTCTAGTTTGTATCTGCAAAAAATTTCTGACACCGTTCGCAAGCGACGAGACGTGACAGTTGTATTAGCGCCAACTACTTTGGCGTTGCAATCACTTAGTTTGCAGGTTAACCTAAGGCAGTTCAAGTTGTGTGCACAGAATTTTTATTGGCGTGACCACGGCGCATTTACTGGAGAGGTTTCCGCCACTCAGTTAAAAGGTGTAGTGCAATACGGTTTAATTGGGCATTCTGAGCGTCGTTATTTATTTCATGAAAATGACAAAGACATTCGCAACAAAGTTCAGGCGGCTTTACGCAACCAAATAAAGCCGATCCTTTGTATAGGTGAGACGATGTGGGAGCGAACGAGCAAGGAAACTCCTGATGTTATACGCGATCAGCTGATCGGCGGCCTTGCAAATGTAACGAGTAATGAGCTAGAAGATATTGTGATTGCTTATGAGCCGGTTTGGGCGATTGGTACAGGTGAAACTGCATCGCCAGTTGATGTGACTGACGCGGTGCTCGTTATACGAGAGACGATTAGGCATTTATATGGGGCAAGATGGGCAAATAAAGTCAAAGTTATATATGGCGGAAGTGTCACTTCAGCGACTGCAGGAAGCTTTTTGCTGTTACCAGGAGTAGATGGTTTGTTGGTTGGTGGTGCTAGTTTGGATGCTCATCAATTTGAAAAGATAGTAGAAATAGCTGACGAGGCGGCTAAATAGGAGAGGTATGACAGACATTGATTTTGAAGAACTAGATAGGGCGGTACAATCAGCGATTGATGATTTTAGTGGTGAAGACGAACAGCTAGATCAGTCAGTGCAAACCCCGCAACAAAACCAGCAAACTCCACACAGCAATGAGCCTCGACAAGCAGTAGCTTCCCAAAGTATTTCATTACCAATAAAAACCCGAGCTCAACGTTCATTGGATTCATTTTCGTCACCGAAAGCAGACGTCAAGCTTACGCCGACAGTCAAGCCAGAGATTGTTCAACCTGAGCAAAAAGGACGGATGATAGACGTCGTTAATCCTATTCAGCGAAAGCCAGTGCATGAGGTAAAGAGAGAAGTCATCCAGGAAGAAATTATACACGAGCCTTTGCCGCAAGAAATTTTAGATCCAGAAGACCTACCAGAAGTAAAAGAATCACCTTTCATCGAAAATCTTCAAGTGCAAAAACGACCACTTGGTGGATTTTCAAAAGAATTGAGTGCATCTCCAAAAGAAAAGCCCGTTGAGACTTTAGTTGAAGAAAAAGTTGAGGCCAAGGCAGTAGAAGCGCCAACCTATATCGGCGGAGTTGACGAGGCAGAAGAATTACCACCAGAACTACACCAAGATGTCTTGGATGTAGAAGCAACAGGTATGTTGTATCCGCAAGAACCGTTGTCAGATGAAAATGTAGGACTGGCAGAAGCACAACAATTACAGTCACCAGCAGTGTCGTCAAAGACAAAAGCGACGCAGACTCCAAAAACAACCGAAGCACCAGTAGAGACAAATATTTTTGCAAGCGAGGCATATTCAAAACCACTTGAACATCCGAAAAAGAAAAAATCCGGCTGGTTTAAAGTATTTTTGATAGTTTTATTGTTTATTCTGGGCATCGCAGGCGGCGCAGCCGTGTACTATTTTATGATTTAAACTGCTATAATTGATTAGTAGTGAATTTAGAAAATGAATTAAATCCGTCGCAAATAGAAGCGGTCAATTTAAAAACTGGCCCGCTTTTAATATTGGCAGGAGCTGGTAGTGGCAAGACCAAAACTCTTACTTTTAGGATTGCTAGCTTGATCAAAGGTGGTCAAGTGGCGCCAGAACAGGTGTTAGCGGTTACATTTACCAATAAAGCATCAAAAGAAATGCGAGAGCGCTTGGCGCAACTGCTCAATCAGCCAGCAGCGCATCGTAGTTTTATGCCTTGGATGGGTACGTTTCATGGAATTTGCGTCCGACTTCTGCGCTATGACGGACAGGCGATTGGTATTAACCATAATTTTATTATTTACGATGAAAATGACCGACAAACGCTAGTCAAGCAGGCGATAAAAACGCTAAAGATTACCGATGGCTCTATCAAGCCAAAATCAGTGACCAGCGCAATATCAAGTGCAAAAAATCAATTTGTTAATCCCGAGCAGTATGAGGAAAGCGCGCAATATCCACTTCAAAAAAAGACGGCACAAATTTACAAAAAATACGAAGAGCTCAAAAAATCTGCCGGAGCTTTAGACTTTGATGATTTATTAACCGAAACCGTTCGCTTACTAAACGAACAGCCAAAAATCCGTCAAAAATGGCAACAACATTTCAAGCATATTTTGATAGACGAGTACCAAGACACCAACAGCGCTCAATATCAGATCGTAAAAATGCTCGTCAACGAAGAGAAAAATATTTGTGTAGTTGGTGATGATTGGCAGTCTATCTATTCGTGGCGTGGTGCCGATTTTACTAATATATTGAACTTTGAACGAGATTTTAAGGGTGCAAAAGTTGTCAGGCTAGAACAAAATTATCGTAGTACCGGAAATATTTTAGGTGGGGCGAGCAATGTAATCACCAAAAACACCAAAAGAACCGACAAAAAACTTTGGACCGATGCCGGTGACGGAGAATTGATAAATGTTTATGAGGCGACTGACGAAGCAGACGAGGCGCGCAATGTTGCCAGACAAATTGCCAAGCAAAACGACGAACGTAGCTATAGTGATTTCGCCGTTCTTTATCGGACAAATGCTCAAAGCGTTGCCATGGAGCGAGCGCTTTTGCAATATCATATACCATACAAAATAGTTGGTGGAACGCGTTTTTATGATCGTAAAGAAATTCGTGATGTCGTCGCTTATCTTAAATTGTTATATCAACCAAACGATGTTGTTAGTTTTTCAAGAATTGCCAATGTGCCAACCCGAGGAATTGGTGCAACTAGCTTGGAGAGGTTTTTATTCTGGCAGGAAAATACAGGACTTGATATTATCACAGCTCTGCAGCGAGTTGACGAAGCTAACGGCTTGACGCCAAGGGCAAAAAAAGCTCTCCGCGAGCTCGGAACAATGTTAGGCGGTCTATCGCAACAGCTCAATTCAATTCACCCGGCGGAATTGATAGAAGTTATATTAAAAAGAACCAATTATCGCCAACATATATTGGATGGTACGCCCGAGGACGAAGAGAAAGAAGCTTTATTGAGTACATTGATATCTGACGCGCAGCCTTTTTCGGATTTGGCAAGTTTTTTGGAAGAAGCGGCCTTGATGTCGAGTGCCGACGGCATGGCAGGAGATAGCACTGTCACACTAATGACATTACACGCTGCAAAGGGATTGGAATTTCCAGTAGTGTTCATTATCGGGCTAGAAGAGGGGATTTTGCCTCATCAAAGAGTATATGATTCTGGCAATGATGACCTAGAGGAAGAGCGTCGTTTGATGTATGTCGGCATGACACGAGCTCGACAGGAACTTTATCTGACATACGCCACTAGTCGGCTACAGTATGGCAATCGCACATATAGTCCACAATCACGCTTCATAGAAGAGATTGGTGATTTCATAAAATACGAAAACCCTCGCACTGCATCTAGCCTAGGATTTAACGGTGTAAACCTGCAACAATCTTTTGGTGATCAGTCCGATGACGAGTATTTTGATGATTTTGTTAATCAGTTTGAAATCGGCGACCAAGTCAGATCTGCCGCTTTTGGCATTGGGGAGATAATAGATACCGATGGGCTAGCGGTATCAGTTCGTTTTACAAATGGAACTATCAAAAAACTCAACACCGAATACGCCAATCTCAAAAAGCTATCATAGGTCATTATAAACAGTTGCCGTAACACTGCTCACCTGATATAATAACAGGTGAGTTTTGTTTTTGGCGACTGTAGCTCATTTGGTTAGAGCGTCGGGTTGTGGTTCCGAAGGCAGTGGGTTCAATTCCCATCAGTCGCCCCACATTTTATTGATTCAGTCACTCCACTACTATGAGGGGTGATTTTTATAATTCGCGATAAGTTTCTATATCTGCGCCAAGTGAATTCAAACGATTGGCAAAATCTTCATATCCCCGATTGATAGAATAGATATCTCGTAGTACCGATGTGCCATTGGCGGCTAACATCGCTAGCATTATCACTACTGACGGACGCAAAGCTGGTGGTGAGATGAGGTCAGCCGGGCGCCACTTGGTCGGCCCTGTGATATAGACACGATGCATGTCAATTAAATCAATTTTTGCACCGAGTTTTGATAGCTCAGTAAAATAAATCGCTCGGTTTTCATATGACCAGTCATGTACCAGAGTGCGGCCTTTGGCAACGGTTGCAATCAAACCAAGGAAGGGCAGATTGTCCATATTTACCCCGGGAAAAGGCATGCTATGGAGTTTGTCTTTTGGTGCCTTGAGCTTGGATTTTTGTATCAAAATATCTACTAGCCGTGTCTGTCCGTTATTTGCCGGATATTCCTCGGTAAGTTCATAGTTAAGCCCCATATTTTTGAGAATTGCTAGCTCAATTTCCAGAAATTCTATCGGCGCGCGCTTGATAGTGATCTCTGAGTTTGTCACCACACCTGCAGCAATAAAGCTCATCGCCTCTATCGGATCTTCGGAGGGAGAATATTCTACATTTTTGTTTATTGCTTTAAGGCCTTTGATGCGCAAGGTAGTTGTGCCAATCCCCTCAATTTTTACTCCAAGTTTTTCTAGATAAAAACAAACATCTTGCACCATGTAATTGGGGCTGGCGTTTCGTATAATTGTTTCGCCGTCAAACAAAGCAGCCGCCATGATAACATTTTCCGTGACCGTATCACCACGCTCGGTCAATAATATAGTTCGTTTTTTCAGACCGTCTTTGGTAACTTTTGCATGATAAAATCCGTCAGAGGTCGGAGTGACGTCAATGCCAAAATGATGTAATCCCGTTAGGTGTGGCTCAACAGTTCTCTCGCCGAGCGAGCAGCCACCCGCAAAGGGTAGTTTGAATTCATTATATTGATGCAGCAGAGGTCCCAAGAACATGATGATAGTTCGGGTTTTTTTGGCGGCCTCTAGATCCATTTTGTCTAGCTCAAGTTTACGTGGCGGTGTGAGTTCTAGGTCGTTTCCATTGATCCAGGTGGCTTTGACGCCGATACTTTGTAAAACCTCAATGATGCGATTAACTTCCTCAATTCGTGCCACATTCAAAAATGTCGTTTTGCCTTTGTTGATTAAGCTAGCACAGAGCAGTCCGACAGCGGCATTTTTGCTGGTGTTGACTGTCACGCTACCAGAAAGTTCACGTCCGCCATGAATGCGAAAGTTACTTCGCCGATTTAGATTGATACTGACGATTTCACTAGACAGGACATCGCCGATGCGTGCCACCATTTCCAAGCTGATGTTTTGAGCACCTCTCTCCATGCGATTGACCGCGCTTTGACTGGTTTTTAGCGCCTTTGCTAGGTCTAGTTGCGTCATGCCGCGCGAGACTCGTATTTCTTGTATTAGATTGCCGATTCTTTGTCTATATAAATCTTTTGTCATATCTTTACTATATCATAAGTGGTATAATATATATTGAATTAGGAGGGGTTATGAAAGATAAAAAAGTAGCGTCATTGTTGCAGGCGGAAAAACAAAGGCAAGCATATGATATTGAGTTAATTCCCAGCGAAAACTATGTCAGTGATGACGTGCTTGAAGCTCTCGGCAGTGTGTTTACCAATAAATATTCCGAAGGTTATCCTGGAAAGCGTTATTATGGCGGTCAGCAAAACACCGATCCGTTGGAGTCTCTCGCGATTGAGCGAGCGAAGAAGCTTTTTCACGCTGACCATGCAAATGTTCAGCCTCACTCTGGAGCCTCTGC
>CAZUSB010000025.1:0-6987 GCA_964622895.1 uncultured Candidatus Saccharibacteria bacterium
TCATCGGCGGCTTTTTCAGCGGCTTGTTTGGTATTGTAACGAGTTTTTTTGGTGCTAGGTTTAGCATAAACCTTACGAACTACCTTGTTTTTTGGGTTTCTTCGTGGCACTGCTAATTTCCTCTTTCTTGATTTAAAAAATCGTTAACAATTTCACATGCTTCAACAGTGCTTTTAGATTGCATTAGCTTATGCCTTAAACCAGAAGCACCGGGAAAATCTTTTATGTAAATTTTGAAAAATCGTTTTAGTGGGTCGAACTTGCGGGGGTCATTCGCTAGGGAAGCTTCGTCATGTAATTTTAAGTGTAAAAAGAATAATTCCAAAAGTCTTTCTTTTGTAGGTTTGTTTGTGTATTCAGAAAAAGCAAACGGATTTTCAAAAATACCACGGCCAATCATAATACCGTCAACATTATATTTTTGATAAAGCTCCATACCGTGTTGATAATTTTTAATATCGCCGTTAATTGTAATTAGTGTTTGGGGTGCAATTTCGTTACGCATTTTTATGATTTCGGGAATCATTTCATAATGCGCTGCCACCTTGCTCATCTCTTTGCGAGAACGTAGATGAATGGTTAGATTCGCTAAGTCCTGTCGCAACAAATGTGCGATCCATGACTCCCACTCGTCAGCTCGAATATTGCCGAGGCGGGTTTTAACACTGACCGGCAGACCTCCTTCTTTGGCTGCGGCGATAATCTCAGCGCTTAATTCGTGGTTATGAATTAAACCACTACCACTTCCCTGCTTGACCACTGCTTTGTCGGGACAGCCCATATTTATATCAACTCCAGAAAAACCCATATCTGCCAAGTCTATGGACATTTTACGAAAATTTTCAGGCTTGTTGCCCCAGATCTGCGCAATTATAGGTTGCTCGTCCGGGGTAAAATATAGACGATTTCTTGTGCTGTGTCTTCCTAATTCACTAACATAACCGTCCGTTGAGACAAATTCAGTAAAATAAATATCAGGTGGCGCGGCTTTTTTGATGACATGACGAAAGACAGTGTCAGTCACCGCCTCCATTGGTGCTAGTATCATCAGTGGCCTATCTTTTGGTCTTTGCCAAGGGTTGACAGCTTTCATATGGTTCATGCGCGGAATCTCATTTTTACTCATCGTAATAACTAATTAAATCTTGTTCAAATTGAAGTACCCCATTTTTGTCGGTAGAGTATTCGGAGATATCAGGCAAATCTAAATTAACAATTCGCTGATAAACTGCCTTAACTAATTGTTTGAACTGCTTATATTCATCTTCAGTAAATGTGGCATCTAGCCGGTGAATCTGTCCGTGTTCGTCTGGCTCAACAAAACTCAGATAGCCATTTTTGAATTTATATTTGCTGTAGTCTCGTGAGTTTTCTATCAGTAATCGATAAAACATTAGTTGTTGTTTGTATTGATGGAGTTTGATTTTGCCATAAGGACTTTTGCCTTTCCAGTCTGGAGATGGCTTGCCGGTCTTGTAGTCTGTAACTATGATCGTTTTTTGGGTGTCATCGATTTCAAAAACGTCAGTTTTTCCAGTTAGTGGAACGTTATCATAAACTGCTTGCTGGTTATTGAAATTGACTTCGGGTTTTTGATTTTTGTTCATCTTTGCGTAGTCGCTAGCTAAAAATGCATGCAAAGCCTTGACCCCACGATCTGTGTAGTGTTCTTGCTCGTTTTTGTCTATACGATACTTTTCAAGAGCTTTTTCAAAATTTGCTACCGTGTCTTCTAGCGGTTGCGTTTGGCTATGTTTATTAAAATGCAGATGTGCTTTCTCTAGAGCCTTATGCATGGCAGAACCGTAGGTCATATTGGCGCTAGAGGCAGACGGAAAATTCAAGAGGTTGTATAACAAAAAGTTTTGTGGCCCGCCATAACTTAGGTCAATGAACGAATTTATCGCCGAAGCACTCAAACGAAAATTGGCCAGTTTTGATGCAAGAAGCTCCTTTAGGGTGCTGTTTGGCGTAGTGATATGGCTAGACCAGCTGGTGATTGCTTGTTCTATCTGCTCATCTAGGCTATCTGTTGCAGGGTGTTCGTTGATCGGCCAGACGGCATCGTTTAAAAAGCTGGTTCTAAAAGCTTGTTTGTTGGTGTGACCAAGGCGGCTATGGCTGATTGATAGAGTTTCCTTGGCACGCGTAATCGCCACATAAAACAGGCGAATTCGTTCGTCTAGAGTGTCACCGCTAGGTGCGAGGTGGAGATTGCTCGGATAGCTAAATCCGCTGCTATTTTTGCGGACAGTTGTCCCCCAAATATTATCATTGGCATTTACAATAAATACATGATCAAATTCCAGCCCCTTGGCGCCGTGAGCCGTGATTAGGTTAACGGATTTATTCTTGACGGTCGCGACATTTTGATTGATACCGATAGATTGGTTGATGGCGCGATTTAATTTTATAAAATCAGAAAAATCTTTGATCGTCGGATTATTTTCGTCAACTAGATGCTCAAGTAGTGCAGAGCGGACAGCTATCAGCGCGTTTAAGTGAAGTAAATACGACGTCGGATTATTTTCAAGTGCTTTGGCTGAAAAGTAATATTCATAAAATGGCGAGTCGTTCGTTAACGCGTCAATCGCCTGCTCTAAAGAAAGAGTTTTCATCTTGAGGGCGGTTGATGTGAGCCAATCATAAATCGGCTCAGTTTCGGGAATGGTTTTTAGGGCTTCGTACCAAAAAATATCTTCCTTGTAGGCGCGAATACCAAGTTCCCACAAAGTTTCTGCTCCTAGACCCCATGAGGGATGAGCGAGAATTTCAGGCAACAAAGCTTGAGCGTCTTCGTACGACTGCTGATTTATGAGGTTGAAAAAATCTATTAGTTTTTCCAAAAAGATAATTGAGTCCAGGTTTAACGCGTCGTCGTATTTGTCATAAGTAACTGGGATATTTTGCTGAGCAAAAAACGGCAGTAGCGCGACAAGATGTTTATGATTGCGCGCCAAGATTGCAATAGAGCTAGGATTTACACCTTCATCGATTAGCTGATTGACTGACTGGGCGACAGCTTGATACTCACTACCGACGTCGGCATAGGTATTGATTATCACTTCAGTTTTGTCTGGCTCATTATGAGCAGTCAGTTGTTTATTTAGGTCAGCTATCGTGTTTTCGAGACGTTCCTCTCCGCTTGATATAACATCTCTTGCGCTGTCTAAGATACTTTGTGAAGAACGATAATTATCGGACAAAACTATCAGTTGAGTTTTTGGAATTTTTTCTAAAAATGTAGTGATATTACTACTATCTGCACCTTGAAAACCGTAAATTGCTTGATCGTCATCGCCGACAATTAATATATTTGGCGAACCTTCGTTTAGCGGTTGATCAATTAACTGATAAATTATCTCCATTTGTGCCTGGTTGGTGTCTTGAAATTCATCAATCAAAATGTATTGATATTTTTCTTGAAGGTTATATAGTAGTTCTTTGTTGTTTTTTAGTGCAGCGAGTGTCATCAAAATCATGTCGTCATAATCATAAACCTGCTCTTTGTTCATGACGTCCATATATTGCTCATAAATTTGCGAAAGTGCTTTTAATTCAGATTGTCGTTTGCGGTCTTTTAGAACGTGATTTCCTTGATGATTTTTTTCAAACCACTCACCTTTCCAGTCAGAAATAGGTTTGTTTTTACCAGTTTCTTCGACCTCTAGTAGAGCACGTAAAAGACTTTTACGAATGGTATCTAGATATGTAGGAATATTATTTGGCAATGTGTCGCCTTGAAGGGCTGCTAGGCTCAGCGCCGCTTCTGAATATTTATCGATAAGTGCTGTGGAGATTCTTTGCGAGATAAAAGGCTGAAAGATCGCCTCTGCCCTATCAATATCAATGTCATTACTAGCAATAATTTGTTGAAGCTCTGCATTGGTCAGACCCGCCTTTTTGATGTCGGAGATGGCGCCAAGAAGAGCTTTCGTTTTTGTATGCTCAGCAGAGCGAGATCTAAAAGTATGTCCATGAGGTAGTGCGTCTAAAATACTGGTCATAATTTGGTGGGTTTTTATTGGAGTGGCGGGACGAAACGGCAAGTCATCAAAGAAAAGTGACATATTTTGATTCATAATCATACTACCAAATGCATGGAAGGTAAAAATATTGATTTTGTATGCATCGGCGCCAATTGTTTCAATTAGTCGCTCACGCATAGCCAAAACGCCAGCGTCGGTATAGGTTAGACAGAGGATGTTCTCCGCAGAGGCATCACTTTTTTTGAGGATATTAGCAATCCGTACACTGACAAGCTCAGTTTTTCCAGTTCCTGGACCGGCAATAACAGCCACTGGGCCTTCGGTGGCTTTTACAGCATCTTGCTGTCGTGAATTAAGACGCCCAAAGCGCTCATCAAATGTTTTATGCGTTTTTAATTTTGTACTACTCATTACTCTATCTTATCATCAATGCTATAATTAGAATATGTACGACGAATTGGCAATAGAGCGTAAAATCCAAGAAAATTTCGGCTTGGATATTGAGATTCATAAAATGGTTACATATGAAGCGCCAGCCAGTCCAACTCTGCGCGCCACACTGTTTTTGACCAAGAAAAAACAGCTCTATGCTTACATAGAGGGGCGTTCTAACGCCACACTTGGAGATATTAGAAAGGTCGTATCGAATATGGGCATGACGGCCGAAGCCTATCTTCCGCCTGATGGAGATGGCGATTATTTTGACGATATTGCTACAAAGCATTTTCAAAAAACATTTCCAGGACGCAAGCCGACAAATATTGGTGACTTACGTTATTATCGCACACTCGCTCCTTATTTACCGGCTCTGGTTTTAGTTGGCGAAGTGAAAAACGGCGTTATCAAACGCTATGACTCAGATTCTTCTACCAAATGGCGCCCACTAACGAGGTTGTCTTATAAAAGAATTAAACCGATAGAGTCAAGGTATCGAGTTTAACGGAAGGCTATGAGCCTTTTCATAGGACAATATACCTATGTGTTGTCAAGACTGCAAGGTTCTACGGCATCTACCGGCCCTTTGGCGGTGACGGAGCCTTTTGTTGGTAAGCCATCCTGTAGGTATTGAATAGTAATTTCGGGACAGCCGAGCCCACTAACAAAAAAACTGTCAGTATTGTTTCCGCGAGATTTTTTGGCACAACTAACTCGTATTTGTGACGGAGTCTTTGGGTCAGCGACATCTTCGGGCTTTAGCTCTAGCCTAGCAGCTACGGTCGCTGGTGTGCCAGTTATGTCGGTGCAGGTTAGTGGGGTTTCATCGTATTTTGCGGCATTTTCCAATGCTGCAGCAAAGGTTTTTACTTGCGTTTCTCGCTGTTTGTTGGCCGAATTATGGCGTACTTTCGTCATAGAGGTGATAGATAACGTCACGAGGATGCCAATAATAGCGATAACTACGACGATTTCAACAAGTGAAAAGCCTCGTGAGACTTTTTTTCGACTTATTCTATCACGATTAAGCTTATGCATAGAATAATTGTACTATTTTATGCGCTCTAGCACAACGAGATGTTCTATGTGAGGGGTGCGTGGAAAAAAATTGTATCCAATATGAAAAGTTATCCGATAATCGTTTAAAAGTGGTGCAATGTCGCGGGCTTGTGTAATCGGGTTGCAGCTAAGATAGATAATCTTTTCTGGTTTCACATCTATAAGTTTCTCAATAACTTCGGGATGGACGCCAGCACGGGGTGGATCTACGATTACTATCTGATCGTGCTTAATATAGTCTATTGCCTGCTCGCTGGGGGTCAAGACTGCCTTTGCTGTTTTTTGTAGTCCGAGGTTTTTGATGTTTTCTGTCATTTCTTTGACTGCTATTTCACTAATCTCTATTAATGTCAGTGGGTTTTTATCGGCCACTGTTAAACCGATTGTGCCGACACCACTATACATATCAAGCACTGGAGTCTCAGGAGTAATAAAATCAGCAATATCTTTTAATGCTTTTTCGTACACCGGTAGATTTATCTGAAAGAAACCTTCTGTTTTGTAACTAAATCGTTTGTGTTTGATTTTATCAGACAGTTGCTGGTATTGTTTGGTTTGCCATAATTTTTTAGTAACAACGCTAGCGGGACTTTTGGGATTCGAAAAGATTATTTCTCCGTTGGCTAAGTTATTAAGGTCGTTTTTTAACGCAGCCGAGGCTACTTCCTCGTTTTTGACATAAAGTTGCCATGAGGTGTTTGCATTTTGGCTTGCACGAATTAATAGCGTTTTTAGGTCTCGACCACCAATTTTATGATGATTGAGAATTTGTAAGATTTCTTTTGCCAGATCACTAATAGCCGGCAAAGCAAGGCTGGTGCTTTTTATAGCCACTTTATTGTGTGACCCACGTTGAAAAAACGCTAGACTGAGCTGTTCTGTTTCAGTGTCATACCAAAAACTATATTCTATTTTGTTGCGATAAAAATATTGCTGATCGTCTGTCCATGTAGTGATCGGATCAGGTAATACAATCTTTTGTAGTTCAAACGCCTCTTCAATCAAGGCTGATTTAAAAAACTGTTCCTGTGTAAAATCCATAATCTGCCACGGACTAGTTGATAGGTAGCTGTCAGAGTCCTTTGGCTCTACTCGTAATTTTGGGTTGATGGTGATAAGATTTTGCGCTACCGGATTTGCAATAATACCTTGAGCATAATTAGATTTGTTTTTGGTTAAACGAATATTTGCAGTTTCGCCCGGCAAAACACCCCAGGCCATAATTTTTTTGCCTTTCTCTTCTCCGTTCATCGTGCCGATAGATTGTCCACCACTGATAATGCTATCAAAGGTAGCAGAAATGATTGTTGGTTGACGTTTTTTTGTAGGCATCTAGTACTTAATGTATCACAATTGACAGTCGCTGATGAGAGTATTGAGCTTATTGCAGAGGTGTTGTACAATATATCAGGTAGCAAAACGCTACTACTGGGATGTGGCCAAGTGGTAAGGCACCAGGTTTTGGTCCTGGCATTCGGGGGTTCGAATCCCTCCATCCCAGCCA
>CAZUSB010000026.1:0-5720 GCA_964622895.1 uncultured Candidatus Saccharibacteria bacterium
AAGCCAAAACGTATTCAGGGCGCTTGGGTAACTGACGATGAAGTAACAAAAGTAACGTCATACCTCAAAATGCAATCACCACCACAATACAATGACGAGGTTGTCAGTCAGCCAATTCAGCTAAATGGGAAGGGTGGTGTCGTGATGGATATTGAGGGAGAAGGCGATAGCTTGTTAGACGACGCAATTGCGGTGGTGTTGGCGGATAGACGCGCCAGTACCAGTTTGATGCAGAGACGTTTGCGTGTTGGTTATGCTAGAGCTTCTCGTATTATGGAAGAAATGGAAGAACGTGGAGTGATCGGACCTCCTGATGGTAGTCGTCCAAGAGAGATTTTGATTTCTAGCGTAGCGGATCTTGACCCCAGTTCTGATTCGGACGAGTAATCCCTAAAAATATCTTGACATTAAGTGAGTTGTACTGGTATAATTAAGTTGTTATTAACTCAGCTTACGTCCGAGCGTAAGCATCAATGGGTGATGGCGAAGTCAAATAGGACAGATCAGCAGTTCATTTGATTAGCATAGCCCAAGATTCCAAAGGAGGAAATCTATGTCCAAGATATATGAATTAACAGTTCTAATTCATCCAGACCTAGAAGCAAGCCTAAGCGGTTCGCTTACTAAAGTCAAAGGTATTATTACTAATGCTGGCGGCAAGGTCGTCAAAGAAGATGTGTGGGGCAAGAAGAAGCTTGCTTATCCTATCAAAAAAGAGGACTTTGCGGTTTATGTTTATTTTGAGCTTGACCTACCAGCCGAAGCGCCTCTTGAGATTAGTAATACACTAAATATTACTGACGATGTTATTCGATATTTACTAGTCGCACAAGATCCAAAAAGCCTAAAAGCTAAAGAGAACGAAGAAAAACCAGTAACGGCAGAAGCCGAGGAGAAATAATCATGGCAAAAAGCATTAACCAAGTTACATTGATGGGTCGTTTAACTCGTGATCCAGAAGAGCGAGTAACTCCAAGTGGCAAAAAAGTTGTCAGCTTTAGTATTGCCGTTGATAGGTATGGCTCAGATGATCAGGCGGACTTCATCAATATTACAGCTTGGGAAAAATTAGCAGAATTGGTTGTTCAGTACTTGCACAAGGGAAGTCGCGTGCTTGTTCAAGGGCGCTTGCGACAAGAAAGCTGGGAAGATAAAGAAACTGGCCAAAAAAGAAGCCGTATTGACGTAACGGCTAGCGATGTAACCTTTTTGGACGCACCTGGCGGTGAGCGACGACAGCCACAGGGTGGTGCCGAGTCAACCACAGGCGAAGTAGAGCCAGCTGAAAAAGTGATTGATGATAGTACGATTAATTTAGATGATATCCCATTTTAAGGATAACCAAAGGAGAATAAATGGCACAGAGAAATAATAAACGAGAAACACCTGACTATTTTGATTACAAAGATGTCAGGACACTACAAAGATACGTTAATATTTATGGACAAATAGAGCCTATTACTAGGACAAATTTGAGCGCCAAGCAGCAAAGACAGTTAGCAACTGCAATCAAGCGAGCTAGGCATTTAGCATTCCTACCATTTGTAGCAGAGGGGTAGGATATGTATCAGCCAACTGATCTAAAAAAAGGTGTCGTTATACAATTTGACGGCAAGCCATACCGTGTGATTGAATATGCCCAAAAAGTTATGGGACGGGGTGGTAGCATTGTTAACGTTCGTTTGAAAAACCTTATAGACGGTAGCGTTATTCCTAAAACTTACAAAGGCCAAGAGAAAATTGAGCCAGCAGAAGTCACAAATCACACGGGGCAATACCTATACAATGATAATGACAACTTCTATTTTATGGACCCAACTAGCTTTGAGCAATATGAGCTACCTGCGGATATCATGGAGGAAGCAGTTGGCTTTTTGAAAGAGGGTGACGAGATAAACCTCCAGTTTTTTAATGGGCGAGTGATCAATGTGGAACTTCCAAAAAATTTATTTTTGGAAGTTACTTATACTGAGAGTGTTGTCAAAGGTGACACCTCCAGTAGCGTCCTAAAAGATGCAACTTTAGAAACGGGCTTGGTGATTAAGGTGCCGGCTTTTATCAAGACTGGTGATGTTGTTAGTGTAGATACCGCAACTAGCGAGTATCGCGAACGCAAGAAAGACTAGCGTCATGGATGAGCGACCACAATCGCCACCGAAAAAACGGCTAGATCAACAGATGGTCTCGCTAGGTTTGGTGCGCAGTCGCTCGCAGGCCGAAAGCTATATCAAGCTCGGCTCAGTTTCTGTTAATAATAAAATTATTAAAAAAGCCGGGCATTTTGTAAAAGATGATGATCGAATCAAACTAGACATAGATGAGCAGTACGTTAGCCGGGCTGGTCTAAAATTGGCGAGCGTGGCAGAGATGTTAGGGTTAGATTTTAAAGATAAGACTGTTTTAGATGTCGGCTCAAGTACAGGTGGCTTTACCGATTTTGCCCTCAGGCGAGGTGCCAAGAAAGTCTATGCTGTTGATGTTGGTACCGACCAGTTGCACCCAACGCTGCGCGATGACCCACGGATTAGTCTACATGAGAAAACTGATATTCGTGATTTTAAGATCTCCTCCGGCGAGAAGCCAGATATCGTGTTGATAGACGTTTCATTTATAAGTTTGCGAGAGATCCTACCTTATATTAAACAAAACCTAGCAGGGGACAATACGCAGTTAGTTGCTATGGTAAAACCACAGTTTGAAGCTGATTCACATTACTCACACAAAGGCGTTATAAAAAATGAGAAAGCTAGACGACAAATCTTGCGGCAGTTTGAAGATTGGGCGAAACAAGATTTTGTAATCAAACAAAAAAGAGATAGCTCAGTCAAGGGAGAAAAGGGAAATACCGAAAGATTTTATCTACTAGCGATAAAGCGCTAAACATTAAAACGAAATTCAACAATATCATCTGGCTGCATTACGTAATCTTTACCTTCGGTGCGTACTTTTCCGGCATTTTTAGCGGCTAATTCTGAACCCGCACTTACTAAATCGGCATAATCAACTACAGAAGCGGCAATAAATCCACGCTCAAAATCGGTATGAATTACACCAGCGGCTTGTGGAGCAGTCGCACCTTTTTTAATCGTCCAGGCACGGACTTCTTTTTCACCTGCCGTCAAGTAGCTTTGCAAGCCGAGTATTTTGTAAGCCGATTGAATTAGTTTTGATAATCCTGTTTCTTCAACTCCGTACATATCGAGCATTTCTTTAATTTCATCGGCGCTCAAATTATTTAAATCTTGTTCAAGACGTGCATTTATAAATAGTGCAGGGGAGGGCGAAACCAGTCCTCGTAGTTCGGCCTGCTTATCTGCGTTGCTCAGGTCATTCTCATCCAAATTGAATACATATATTACAGGTTTTGCTGTCAGTAGGTGGAGGTCTGCAATATATTCCATATTAACGTCGTCGATGTGCGCAATAGAAGTCCCTGCCCGAAGCCCATTAAGCAAATAATTTAAATGATCAAGTATCTTTTTTGCGACAGGGTTAGCCTTGGCTTCTTTGATTAATTTATTTATGCGCGTCTCAATCGTCTGGATATCAGCAAGAATTAGTTCGGTATTGATAATCTCGATATCACTAGCAGGGTCAACCCGATCGCTGACATGAATAACATCATCATTATCAAAAGCCCTGACAACATGGACTATGGCATCTGACTGCCGGATATTTGCCAGAAACTTATTGCCCAGCCCCTCTCCCTGACTAGCACCCGCTACTAATCCTGCAATGTCGACAAAAGTTACAGTAGCCGGAATAACTTTTTGAGCCTCATACATTTTGCGCAACACCTCTAAGCGATTATCTGGTACCGGCACAATACCGGTATTTGGCTCAATCGTCGCAAAAGGGTAATTAGCCGCCAAAATATTATTATTAGTCAATGCATTAAATAGTGTAGACTTGCCAACATTAGGCATGCCCACGATTCCGATAGATAAACTCATATTTTCTATTATAGGTGAATACGAGTTATTTATAAAGTTTATATGCTCGTGTGGATTATAGTTATATTAAATTAGGTTATGGTATAATTTAGGTTATGGAATCTAATGAGCAAAACACTTTAAACAGCAATCAAGAAAAACCTAAAAAAAAGAAATATATTTCAAAGAAAAAAGTAGTAATCATGGTTAGCTTCTTGGTCCTTGCAGTTTTGTCTGTTTCAGCAATATTACTTTATAAAAATTTCAGTGAAAATACTACAACTAACGAAGAGAAGTTTAATTTACAAGAGAGTATAAATAATCAGGGGTTTGGTGGTGAGGTAACAGCTATAAGCAAAAACAACATCTCTGTAAAGAATGAGAGTGGAGAAGAAAAAACGTTCAAATTGAACAAAAAGACAAAAGTGCTAGAAGGACTGGCGTCAACTGAAACGAGTATCGACAAGGTGAGAGTGGGAGATAAAGTTGATATTGGTCATCTAAAAAACAATAACGAGGTGCAAAATATATGGCTATGGACAAATTGAAACAATCTTTAAGTATGAAAAATCTGGTATTTTCGATTATTCTAGCAGTCGTTGCTATATTAAGTATTGTTTCTTCTGTATATTATTCTGGTAAAGTTAGTGCTGCACCTGGATTTGAAGACAAGGTTCTTTTAGCAAAAAGCGACAGATCAAATGAATCTTTAAGGCTCAACCTTAAAGATTACCCTATGAAGGCAACGCATTGTGCTGCAATTGGGCCTCCGTGGCAACCCGGAAATGGTGGAACAGGACAGACTGGGTCCAATCTTTACGATGGTAATATATTTGACAAAACTTTAAGCTGTAGCACTAGATTTACTACGGGAGGAGCAGGAAAATGGGTCCCAAAAACACAGTATGGAAACTGGGCTACCTCTAAAACAAAGCCGTCTGTCTTTAATTCAAGCTCAGTTGTAACTTCAACCGGCAGTTGTGAAGTCAACAGTAGCTCTCTTGTTGACCATGTGGAAGGCGTAGACACTATATGGTCACAGTGCGCCAAGCTGAATAGTTCAGAAAAAACTGCTCAATACACTTCTGATCTATGGAAGACGCCACTAACCAGTATTGGAAATTGGCGTGTTTTTTCTTCTGGTTCAACTCTTTTTCGTAAAACATTCACATTAAGTGAGGCTCAGTGTACAGAGGTATCTGGCGGTGTAGGGCGTGTCTTTTTGAAAATTACAGGAGACGATTGGTACATTGCTTACATAAATGGACATGAATTAGTAAACAGTAAAGTCACTCGCACAGGAAGTGATAACGAGGCTGCTCTTAGGTCAAGTTTAAACTGTAGTGGTGATAGAACAAACGTACTAGCTGTGCAAGTCGTCGATAAAGCCATATGGGCTACCCCAAATAGTGTTTCAGGATCTAATGCGGCTGGCCTTAGATATAAGCTGTCGTACCAAATTTCTACTACGGCCAATTGGACGCTTACGCCAACTACAACAACTAATGTTACTACGGCTAAACCTGGAGATACAATTATCTGGACTCATACGGTAAGAAATAATGGACCTACGTCAACAGCTAGAAATGCTTCTGCGGCAGGGGGGGCAAACATTAATGGAACAGATACTACCTTTACTCAAACACCATGGACGATAAATAGTGGATTTGTCAGTGGAGCAATATCTCAGAAGACATCTTCATATACTGTTAGGGCAAGTGATGTTGGAAATTCAGTTTGTCGTGGTACCACAGTAAGCAATTACACACAGGCAAACACGGGTTGGAC
>CAZUSB010000027.1:0-5707 GCA_964622895.1 uncultured Candidatus Saccharibacteria bacterium
ATAGCGCTTGTAATAGCTTCAAGTGGTTTGCTTGGCGACCACATAATTTGGCAGCTAGCTTTTACGGCAAATTCACCCGACCATAACGACATAGGATTCGCAACATCTGCGGTAACTATTTCGCCGTTATGCGCAACAATAACTTTTTCCGCATGATAAGTAACGATTGTTGTGGGGTAAGTTAGGGTGAATTTGTGTAAAGTTTCTACAAGATTATTAAGTTGCATATTAAAGGTGATCATTTTGGGATAATAAGTTGTGCGAAAAATCTTTTGCAGCTGCGCCAGTGAGGTAATTAACGTTATATTTTCTTTCTGTAAAATATTTGTCATATCTTGCATTAGTAAATCTATGGCGTCGCGAGTTATGATTGTTGGCTTTTCGTACGTTGCAATAAATTCGCTAAAAAGTAATCCTGTTTCGCTGTTTTTGCTGCTGTCGCCAATAAATAAAACTGTTGTTGCCCAACCTCCAAGTGCTTTAAGCTCTACTTCGGCCATATTATTAAATGATCCGGCTACATTATTTGGAGCAAATGAAATATCAGAAATATCTTTTGGCATTAATGGTTTTAGTACTTCTGGCATAAGCAGTTTTGCTTCGCCGGCCCCGTAAGACAAAGCTGTTTGATAGCTGTTGGCGACAGCCGAAAATCCAAGTTTATTTCCGCCAATTACCGCTAAATGTCCGGCCATTTGTTTTTGCTGCGGTTTATTCCATTCTATTTCTGGGAAAAGTTTTTCGTTATTAGACTGTTTTTTCCAGTAAGGGTAATCCATTTATTTAACCTCTTTAATTATTATAGAAACGGGACAATGATCGGAGCCAAGAATGTTTGGATGGATTGCTGCTGTTTTTAAATTGTTCGCGACGCTATTGCTTATTAGCCAATAATCTATCCGCCAACCAACATTTCTTTCGCGAGATTTTGCAAAATGCGACCACCAACTGTAGGCATTGGTTTCAGTCGGGTGTAATTTCCTGAAGGTATCGGTAACGCCCGCATTTAAAAGCTTGGCAAAGCCTTCTCGCTCTTCGTTAGTGAAACCATGCTTGCCTTTATTAGCTTTTGGATTTGCTAGGTCAATTTCTTCGTGGGCAACATTAAAATCCCCAGAAGCAAAAACTGGTTTTATTTTTTCTAGTTCAGTTATATGCTCTTTAAAAGCTGGATCCCACGCCTCGTATCGCAGGGCAAGGCGCGATAAGTCGGGCTTGCTATTTGGTGTGTAAACCGAAACAACCCAAAAATTTTCATACTCGGCCGTAATTAACCTTCCCTCTTTTGTGGTGTCTCCGTACGAGTCTATTAAAAGTGAATGATACTTTTGCTGTACTTTTTCAGTAAAGCCATTAAAGGTTGAAATAGGTTTTAGCTTGGTTAAAATTGCTGTACCACTGTAACCTGGCCGTTCAGACGACGCCCAATATTGATGATAATTTTTTATTTCTGGAATAGAATTAATTGATTCCGATAAACGAGTTTCTTGTAAACAAATAATATCTGGGTCTTCTGATGATAAAAAATTATTAAATGAACCACGTTTTAAGTTGGCTCTTATTCCATTCACGTTCCACGAATAAAGTTTTAAATCCATTTAATTTTTAAAAACCTCCACATTTAAAAACCTCCACGACTAAAAACCGCCTCGTTTTTGATCTCTTTTTTGGTCGCGTTCTTTTATAGATTGGCGTTTGTCGTATTGCTTTTTACCTTTTCCGGGTGCAATAACTAATTTGATAAAACGACCACCAACGAGCATTTTTGTTGGTAAAATTGTCATACCTTTGTCTTTTTCGGTTTGAAGTTTTTCAATTTGCTTGCGATTTAACAAAAGTTTTCGAGCAGATGTGTCGACTGTTTTTGCGTTGCCTACACCCTTTTCGTTATGAGCAAGACTAAAACTGGCGTTATTTAGCCAAACCTCGCCATTTCTAATTGTGACGAAAGAGCCTTTTAGTTGGACCAACCTGTCGCGGGCGGCCCGAACTTCTGGGCCAGTTAAAGCAATGCCGGCAATAATTTCTTCACCCAAAAAATAATCAAAACTTGCTCGTTTGTTTAAAATCGAATTATTTTTCTTTGCTTTTTTAGCTCCAGCCATAAAACTATTATACAATAGTTAATTCTGTCATAATATCAAGTAATTTTTTTGCAGATTTGTCCCAGTCGTATTTTTCAATATGTGCTTGCGCGTTCTCGACAAGATCTCGTCTAACCTTCTCATCGTCGAGCGATACGATTTGTTTAACGTATTCTTTGGCGTCATTGAAATAAAGTGCGCCATTGCCGCCAACTTCACGAAAGACCGGCAAGTCCGTCACTACGCAAGGAGTTCCCATTTTTATTGCTTCAACCAATGGCAGACCAAAACCTTCATTTTTGCTGGCACTGACCATAATAGCGTTGTCTGCCAGTATTTCGGCATATTTTTCGTCACTAACTCCACCGTGAAAAATAACTTTTTTATTCTTTGGTATTAACTGTGTGAGCTCCGCCTTTCTTTTTGGAGAAATTCGACTAAGTAAGTGTAACGTGTAGCCTTCGGGCAAATAATACAGACTCTTTAAAAGTAGTTCAACATTTTTATAAGGAATAAAAGAACCCATGTAAACTAGATTGCGAGGATTTTTGCTCAGATCAACTTGGTTGGTTGTTAATTTGGTTAAATCTTCCGGTGCATTAGAGATGACCTCTATCGGTCTGTCAGTCAAACGAGCAGCTAGCAGTTCACTTTTGGCGGTCTCGCTAACTGTCGCTACTACATCTGCTCCATTTAGCGCCATTCGTCCTGGCACGTAAGTCATATGATAAAGACGCCAACCGATTTTTATGAGTAAATTAAATTGGGCTGGTGGCTTAGGAAATTGATAATAAATCATATCGTGTTGAGTCAGGATTAATTTAAATTTTCGTCCGGCTGTACCCATAGTTTGCATTGGCGAAAAAACGACGTCGGGATTATATTTATTTAAAATTAAACTCGTAAAAGGCTCTTTCGTCGAAGTTGGACGGTGAATGGTGATTGATTTGGCATTTTTTGGCAATAGTTTCAACTGGGCGCGATCGTGAATTATAAACGTAATATTTTCAAGGCGTGCCAAAGCGTTGCCCAACTCTGCGCTATAACGACTGATGCCATTATGAAAATCCGGCTCAATATAACGAGCGTCAAAGAATATCTTCATAGAGTTATGATACAATAATAGTTATGAAAATTGCAATTGCAGCTGATTTGTATTGGCCGACCATCAATGGCGTATCTGTGGCCGTTAGAACTCTGGCACAAGGTCTAGCCGAGCGTGGTCACGAAGTTTTAGTTATGGCACCTAGTCAATCAACGAAGCCAGAAATAGAAATGGACGGTAAAGTCAAGATCGTTAGAATGCGCTCAGTCTCTTTTTCTTTTTATCAGAATTTCAAAATATCTCTTGCTCCAGTCCTAGAAGTCAAAAAAGCCTTAGATGATTTTGCGCCCGACATTATTCATGTTGAGATGCTCTTGTTGATCAGCCAGTCGGCGATGCGTTATGGTCAAAAATATAATATTCCACTAGTAGCGACAAATCATGCCATGCCGGAAAACTTGATGGACAATTTGCGCCTTTTGTCTCACGTGTCACGACCGATAAATTATGTTGTGAGATCGTCTGCCGCACGGTTTTATGAAAAAGCTGATGTCATTACTATGCCCACGCAATCGGCCATTGATGGTTTTGCTGAGGCAAGTCGCGTTAAAAAGCCATTGCTGGCAATCTCAAACGGCATTAACTTAGGACGATTCAAGCCTGGTAGGGCACCTGATGTAATTTACGATAAATATAATATCCCGAAAGACAAGCCGGTTGTCGGACATTTGGGACGATTAGATGGAGAGAAACATTTATCGGTTTTGATAGAAGCATTTTCTATGATTGCCTCGGAAAATAAAGATGCTATTTTGGTAATTGTGGGAGATGGTACAGATGCCGCTCATCTAAAAGAATACGTACATGCTTATAATATTTCTGACCGCGTGATTTTTACGGGTAGAGTTGACGAAGAAGACAAGGCGTATCTGCATCAAGTTTTTGATTTATATGCGATTACTTCGCCCGTGGAGCTGCAGAGTATTGCGACCTTAGAGTCTATGGCGTCCGGTAATCCTGTAGTGGCTGTTGATGCGATGGCCCTTGGTGAGCTGTGTCAAAATGGACGAAATGGATTTTTGGTTGAGCAAGATAATCCCGAGCAAATGGCCGATGCGATTAAAAAGATCCTGGATGACGATGATTTACGAGAAGGGTTTTCAAAAGAGAGTCTGAAGATTGCGAACGAACACGCCCTAGATACTACGCTAGATAAATACGAACAGATATATTCTGATTTGATAGAGCTGCGCTAGATTAGTCGCTGATAAACTCTTTGATTGAATCAGCTACTTGTTCTGGTGTCTCATAATGTGTCAGATGACCGACGTCTTTGATGACTTTGACAGTTGCATTTGGTATTAGCTTTTGTAGTGCGTGCTGCTTTTTTAGTGGGGCGATATCGTCTTTGTCGCCGACGATCATTAATGTTTTATTCGTTATTAGTGGCGCGAATTCTTTTACACTGACATGAGCCGATGTTAGATAGGACCTTTTGAGGGCGTCAAGATCTGTAAATTCGCTAAAATGTGATAGATGCTGATGATTTATCATCTGACGATTAGCTTTGTCGCGATTTTTGATCATAAATTCGCTGGCGATTAATGTCATGAGTTTTGAAGAGAACCATTTTTGAGCTAACCTGTCAGGAAGTACCCCGCCCAGGCCATAATAGGCATTGCCGAAAAAATCAGTTATGGTTTTTGCTTCAGAGACGGGCGCGGGTATGGGGTTAATTAAAACAAGATTCTGTATATTGTTCGGATTTTGTGAGGCGTAAGCTGACGTGATGACACTACCAAATGAATGTCCTACAAGGGTTGGTTTCTTGGGTAGTTTTAAATCTGAGATAAATTGTCCAAGCCACTTCGCGTATTCTGAAATATCGTATTTTTTGAGTGGCGCGCCCTTACCGAAGCCGGGTATATCAGGAATAATAACATTATAAGTTGGTAGATTTTCGGCAATAAACTCTAGACCGTGGTGCGTTCCTCGATATCCATGTATCATAACAATAGTTTGCTTGGATTTTTTATCGCCATAGCTCCAGTACGGAGTGCTGTCGGTGGTTTTGTTTTCCATATGGGCAGATTATTTCAGTAAATTATTTTCTTCTAGTGCTGCTTGAAGTTTAGGGCGATCAAAACCATGAATTATCTCACCGTTTATATCAGTTACCGGCACTCCTTTAAAGCTGTCACCAACTTTTTTCAGAAGTTCTTCTTTGTGTAGAGGGTTTGCCTCTATATCTTTTACTTTGTATGGCACATTGAGGCTATCAAGCCATTGCTGTTCGGTTTTGCAAAACGCACACCATGGCGTACTATAAATTGTTACTTTCATATAGTTAATTATACCTCAAAATTCTAAAGTTCGTGTTATTAGTGTATAATTTATCTATGCATAAGTTTAATCTTTGGCGAAGGCAAAAAGATGGATTTGTTTTGCCAACTGTTTTGATTGTTTCGGTGATCATGTTGTCTGCCTTGACCCTGTCATTATCTATAGTTTGGTCATCAAGACAAAGCCTAAAGGAGCAATTTGACACACAAAACGCTCGTAACGCTGCTATTTCTGG
>CAZUSB010000028.1:0-1383 GCA_964622895.1 uncultured Candidatus Saccharibacteria bacterium
TTTTATTTGAGGGGCGACTTTTGGCGCGGCATTTGGTGGCGCAACGGCAGGCTTTGGTTCGTTATTGGGACGAACCATCCGATTTTTCATATCCATGAATATAATCCTAAAACAGTTATTCTCTATACTGATTATAGCATAAGCATGAACTATTTTATGACTGGAAACTAACGATGACGAGGAACTCTTATTTGTATAGGGCCCGTAAACTCTGCTCCATTGATCTCGCAAGTTCTTCCGCTAACATTACCGCCCGCCGTTACACACTCGCTATGAGAGGTCACCGTCGTCACCACAGGTACGCTCATCAACGTTACTGCACCAGCCAAGATAAAAATAATTAGCGTCATCAATATAATCGCTAGACTCTTTAACGGACTGCTTTTAAATGATTGTTTGAATTGATTAAGTTTGCTCATACCCTCATTATATCACTAATCTAATTAAGCTTGCTTTGTTACGACAACCTTAACTCGATAATGCCGTATTATTTTTTCCCAAACTAAAGCCAACAGACCGACTATAGCTGCTACCCCAAATAACCACCAAGCCTGTTCATAAAATGGTTGCATTAATGCATTAAATATATTGCTGAGGAGTGTTTGTGTTGGCGCATCTTGAGCAACCGCCAAAATTGCCGGCTCTACTAGTGGCCCGATCATCATCGCAATTAGCGCTGTAATTACTACAACAAGACTGCTGATTTGCATGCGTTTTAGATAGTATTTCTTACCACCACGCTTTACCCATGCGATCAGTCCGACAACTGCCAAAAGAAACGTTAACGGACCGAGCCAGCCAGTTATTATGGCTATTTTATTAACATTTGGGATCTGAGAAGTATCTACAATAACTATTTCATCGGGTATACTATCTGCGGTTAGCCCGCCTGGCACTTCTTGTCCCACTCTTGAGGCGACTCCCTGAATAGACACGAGCGCTCCTTTGATAGATGTTAGATGAAAAGTCAGTGGCTTTCTTGCAGGTGAAGTGATAATCAGCTGAGCCTCACGCGCTACTCGCCCGACACTATTTTTAGCAAATTCAGTCCCTAACAACCCAGATACCTGCCCTGCCAGCTTGTCGCCCAATACCATTTTGAGAGCCGGTTTTTCAGCTAGTATCTGACCGGCAACAACATTGCCTATTGATTGTCGACTGCTTTCCTGTAATAATGCCTCGGTCGTAATAGCAGTAAATCTTTCTGTACTAAAGACCGTTCGTTGCAACCAAAATGCCGTTAATGATATCAACAAAAATACCCCTATAAGCCCAAAAAATGCTCCCATCTTAACAAAATACCATTTTTTTGACTTATTTTTTTTGGAGCCGGACTTGTCTTTCATGAGATCATTATAGCACCCCTACTCGCTATGTACTATT
>CAZUSB010000028.1:1483-5538 GCA_964622895.1 uncultured Candidatus Saccharibacteria bacterium
TAGTTGCAAAAACAGTCTTCATATTAACCAGTTCGCTGACTGGATAATAATCTTTTGTTCATGAGTTAGTATTCATTTGAAATAAACGCTGCTTTAGCGTCACCACTTAAGCCTGCTACGTCTGTCTTATCAGTTATTAAGGCTTGAGAAAAAGCAGCGTACGTTATAGAGGCCAATCCAACGATGATTAACGCCCCGACTATGATTTTTTGTTTCATTTTTTCTCCTGTGCAAATTGCACTAAATTTATATAGTATAACTATATCTTACCATAACCGAGTCCAGACACAAATTATGCGATATAATAGATAGAGACGATTTTATGAAACATCTAGCAAAATATATGTCCTATTATTGGTGGCGCCTAATTTTATTGGTCGCTTTGGTTTTTGTGCAGGTCTATGCAACATTACGACTACCTTTTTATACAGCCGCCATCGTTGATCAAGGCATTTTACAACAGGACATTCCGCTAATAATCCATACTGGTGTAATGATGCTCGGCATGACTTTGCTGGCTGCAACTATTGCCATATCCGTCGGCTATCTCGCCTCAAAAATCGCCACAGGTTTCACCAGAGATGTTCGGCTTGCACTCTTTACGCAGATAGAAAACTTTTCATTAGCTGATTTTGACAAGTTTTCGACTGCCTCACTCATAACCAGATCTACAAATGACCTCCAACAAATTCAACAGACGCTCACTCAAATACTGCGCATGATGTTAATTGCACCCATAATGGCTATCGGTGCACTATTTAGCGCCCTGCAAACTGCGCCGGAACTTGCGTGGGTTATCGCCCTAGGCGTCAGCATTATAATGAGCGTAATCATCGTCCTTTTTGCTTTTGGACTACCAAAATTCAAACTGCTCCAACAACTCCTAGACCAACTAAACCTAGTCGCTAGGCAAAATCTCACCGGCCTCAGAGTTATTCGGGCATTTAACAAAGAAAAACACCAGCAAGCAATATTTGATCAAGCCAACAAAGAATTAACTGATGTTAATCTGTTCACCAATCGTCTAATGATTATCCTCAGCCCAATCATGATGCTGGTTATGAGCCTGTCTAGCGTCACTATCGTCTGGTTTGGCGCTCACCTAATCACCAATGAGCAGTTGGAGGTCGGCGACATGATGGCCTTTATGCAATATGCTATACAATCAATCTCCTCTTTTGTCATGATATCAATGCTATTTATATTGGTCCCGCGCGCAGTTGTATCGGCAAAGCGTGTCGGCGAAGTACTCTCAACAACGCCCTCCATTCGGTCATCTAAAAATGCAAAAAAATTACCCGACAATCCTGCTGGCAAAGTGCAGTTTGAAAACGTTTCTTTTTATTATCCACTTGCGACAGAACCAGCGCTTAAAAATATCTCATTTATCGCTCACCCTGGACAAACCACCGCCATTATTGGCGGAACTGGTAGCGGCAAAACTTCTTTAATCAAATTAATTCTACGTTTTTATGACGTCACAAAAGGTGAGGTGCTGGTAGATGACATAAATGTCAAACACATCAATCTAAAAAACTTACGTCAACACATCAGCTATGTACCACAAAAAGCTTCTTTGTTTTCTGGCTCAATCAGCGACACCGTCAAATACGGCAAATCGGCGATAGCCAAAGAGGGTCTCGCCAAAGCCATAAAAACTGCTCAAGCGAATAATTTTGTCCAAAAGTACGACAAAAAGACTGAGCATCAAATTTCTCAAGGAGGGGCAAATCTATCTGGAGGCCAAAAACAACGCTTATCTATCGCCCGGGCTTTAGCAAAAGATTCACAAATCATTATTTTAGACGACTCCTTTTCTGCACTCGACCTCAAAACTGACAAAAAAATCCGTCAAGCCATAGCCTCTACAACAAAAGATAAGACACTAATCGTCGTCAGTCAGCGCATTAGTTCTATCGCTGATGCCGATCAAATTTTAGTGCTAAACGACAACGGAACCCTAGCTGGGGCCGGTACACATCATCAACTTTATCGCACAAATGGCGTTTATCAGGAGATCGCTCAGTCGCAACTGTCCGACAAAGAACTCAAAAATTTAACAAAAGACTCTAACGAGGTCAAATCATGAGACCTGGCGGAGGAAAACCATCTATGCACAATTCACAAAAAAAGGTCAAAGACCTCAAAGGCACCTTGCGCCAGCTCATGAATTATCTCAAACCATATCGCTTGCAATTAATTTTTATAATCGTATTGGCTGCTATTAGCACCAGCTCTATTATTGTCGGCCCAAAGCTACTGGGGCAAGCTACCAACTACATCGTGTCAAATCTTCATCAACCCCAGTTTGATTTTAAGCCTCTGATTCACATTTTATTGATATTAATTGCAATCTATATAATTAGCGCAATCTTTAGCTATATTTTCAACTGGATCTTAACAAATATTACGCAGAAAATAAGTTACCACCTCAGACAGCAAATTTCTCAAAAGATCAATCATCTGCCACTGAGTTATTTTGACAAAACAACCCACGGAGAAGTGTTGAGCCGATTAACAAATGATGTAGATGTCGTCAGCCAAACTCTCAATCAAAGTTTGTCACAAATTGTCACCGCCTTGATAACGCTTATTGGTATAACCATAATGATGCTCTCTATCAGTTGGCAGCTAACCCTAGTCAGCCTGTTGGTTTTACCGCTTAGTGTTTGGGGTGTGGTTTTTGTCGCGTCTCGCTCGCAAAAACAATTTTTAGTCCAACAAAAAGAACTAGGACACCTCAATGGTCATATAGAAGAAATGTATTCTGGCCATGAAGTCATGCAAGCCTTTAACGGTCAGAAAAAATCCATCACCAAGTTTAGCCATATCAACGAAGAACTTTATCACAGCGCCTGGAAAGCGCAATTCTTGTCGGGACTAATGTGGCCAATCATGCATTTTATATCAAATCTTGGTTACGTAGTAGTGGCGGTTTACGGAGGATTTTTGGCAGTCAATGGCCGATTGATGATTGGCGATATTCAAGCATTTATTCAATATGTTCATCAATTTCACCAACCAATTATGCAGGTAGCTCAAATTACCAACATCTTGCAATCTACTTTGGCCTCCGCCGAACGAGTTTTTGAATTTTTAAATGAACCCGAAATGTCGCCCGACCCTAAAACTCCCAAAAACCAATCAACTTCAAGTAGTCACATAATATTTGATAATGTTTCATTTGGCTATGATCCAAAAAATCCCGTCATCAAAAATCTCAATCTAGACATCAAACCAGGTCAACGTATCGCTATAGTTGGCCCTACCGGTGCTGGCAAAACAACCCTGGTTAACCTTTTAATGCGTTTTTATGACGTGGACAAAGGCAGTATCAAGATCGACGGAACCGACATTACCACAATGAAACGTAGTGATGTCAGGAAACTTTTTGGCATGGTCCTGCAAGACACATGGTTATTTAATGGCACAATCGCTGAAAATATTTTATATGGTAACGAAAAAGCCAGCGACAGTGAAATGCGTCAAGCAGCAAAAGACGCGCACGCCGACCATTTTATACAATCACTGCCCGAGGGTTACAACATGCAAATCGACGAAGAAGCAACAAACATTTCGCAAGGAGAAAAACAACTTTTGACTATAGCACGCGCTCTACTTGCTGACACACCGATAGTTATTTTGGATGAAGCCACCAGCTCCGTTGATACGCGCACCGAACTCCTAATCCAAGAAGCCATGAACAATTTGCTCAAAGACAAAACCAGCTTCATCATCGCTCATCGCCTGTCCACTATTCGCCAAGCGGACTTGATATTAGTGATGAACAACGGGCAAATAGTAGAACAGGGAACACACCATGATCTACTAGATAAAAACGGCTTTTATGCAGAACTATACAACAGTCAATTTACTGAAAATGAGGATTAGTCAAGAAATATTCTGGCTCTCGCCCATCTTTCATCGTTAAATCATGCTCAGACGGTACACCCAGCTCGGTGTTGTTACTTACACAACGACCTTCTCCTATGTAAAATCCGATATGCGGGTGACCTTCATATTCGCCCCACAAAACCAAATCTCCCTCAGTTGGC
>CAZUSB010000029.1:0-4394 GCA_964622895.1 uncultured Candidatus Saccharibacteria bacterium
GGCTCTCCTTTTTGAATTGAAGCATAAGCATTTTTGTATTTAATAACTTGAACAGAATGCCCACGAGCCTCCGCCACAGCTTTTAATCGCTGTGTTGAATAATTTATATTACCGTTAGATAGAATTGCAATTTTCATTTAATTTTCCTTTTCTACGTATGTTTTGTGAAACGAGTATGGGTCTTTTTTTAGTTTATCATTATATTTTGATACTTTTTTACTTTCCTTGAACGACAGGGGAATTTTTCTAACATCTACTACAAACTTCCCATTTAAAGTACGTCTACCTATTAATACAGGGAACTCGTTGTGGCTTCTGTTCGCTAAATTCATCAGAACCTTCATTCGTTTTCCGGCAATCACTATAGAAAAATGAGTACGATAGCGCATTTCTGTTTGGCCATTAGAGCTTTTTACTCTAACCACAGAATAATCTTTTCGACTTACCGTTTTACCATTATAGAAAGGCGAGCTCTCATCGAATAAAGTAAACTTTAACGTTTTTTTTTCATCTATTCTGATATGGCTGGCCCAAATAGCAGAGCTATCTGCTCCCGTATCAACTTTAGCCGGCACATTAGTGCGACCTAATACAGAAATTAATTCTACTCGACCCAAGGTAGGCAACTTCATTGACTATTTCTCCAAAACATTTTTTGCTTTATTTATAATAGCATAAATTTGATTAAATTGCAATGATATTGCTCTTTTTTGCGTGTTTTTATAGACTTAAAACAACCCGCGTTTTTTTGCGCCTTCAAATTCCTGCAGTAATTCTTTCTGCTTTTTTGACAGCTTAGTAGGAATATCTACTATAATATTCACAATATGAGGGCCACGACGTTCGCCATTTACCTGAGGTGCACCATGTCCACTCAATTTGAAATCGGCACTACTTTGCGTTCCGGCGGGAATTTTCATGCGTACAACGCCATCAACTGTTTCTACGTCAATTTCTGTACCTAACGCTGCATCTACCATGCTTATATGCTCATCAGACAAGATAATTGTACCTTCTCTGGTAAATTTTTTATGAGGTTTAACCCGCACACGCACATAAAGGTCGCCATTGATGCCGTCTTTTATCTGTTCGCCATGGCCGTTGAGGCGGATTGAAGCTCCGTCGTCTACGCCTGCCGGGATTTTAACTTTAACTTTTTTACCGCCCGCTCCCGATGTAAGGGTGATTTCTTTTTCAGTACCAAAAATAGCTTCATCAAATCCTACCACTACTTGTGTTTGAAAATCCCGCCCATGCCTTGGTCCTTGTTGAAAGCCTCCAAAGAAACTTCCGAATAAATCACCTAGGTCTACATTATTAAAATCAAAATTGACATTTTGTCCATTAAAATCAAATCCGCTAAATGGGTTGCCTCCACCAAATGGATTTCCACCTGGATCTGAACCTACACCAGCGTGACCAAACTGGTCATAACGTTGGCGTTTTTGTTGGTCTTTTAAAACCTCATATGCTTCATTGACTTCTTTGAACTTTGTCTCGTCACCGCCTTGTTTATCTGGGTGATGTTTAACAGCGGCTCGTCTAAAAGCCTTTTTTATCTCATCAGCGCTAGCGGTCTTTGACACTCCTAACACCTCATAGTAATCACGTTTACTCATCTCGTACCATTATACTCTTTTGGCAGTTGGATGTCTAGACTGCTAAAGTGCGCTTTTAGTTTGGAGGTTGTATTTTTTTGGAATTTCTGTTATAATAGATATATGGCTTATGTTACACAACCCCGTGTTAACAATGCCCGAATCCAAGGAGACAATTATGTCCTTTACATCATTGATTAGCTCTATGCGTCAAAACAAAAGTGGTTCACCCACGTATGGCGATTCATTTTGCCGAGTTGATGAATTCGGCGCCGCCTATGACTTCGGCGCAGTCCATGTCACCGGCGACAATGTCGGCTTTCAAGCTCAAAAAGAGCTCAGCCGAATTTTTGCCGAACTCAACGCCGACAGCGAGCTGGACGACTCACCAATTTTGGTGAGTTACTTTGATGAAGGCAATGGCGGACGCAGAGGCGCCCTAGTCTACACCGAAGAAGGGGAATTACCTCTTCTCTACTGTGAGAATGCCCTTTTGGGCTACTCCGGTAGTGGAGTAGACGTGAGCCAAATGATTCTGGCCCATGTCGGCCTATTCGGAAATAGGTCAGCAGAGACACTTGCGAACATGCAAGCCAAGGTGAAACGCCAGAGACGACAGTCTCCAGACGGAGCCTACTCCGTGACGATAATCGTATAACAACGATATACGTCACAAAAAACCCCGTTCTCTTTACAAAAGAGAACGGGGCATTTTCTTTTGTGCCTCAAAAAGGTCTACGAGAGGCTAATCATTGACAACCTCACCTTCAATTGGCTCGTCTTTATCCTTTTTGCCCTTTTTTGACTTTTTCGTAGCGCCAGAAGATTTATCGCCAGAAGACTTGCCTCCTGCACCTGCATCAGCCTCAGTACTTTCGTACATTTTTGCACCAATTGGCATTATAGCCTCGTTCAAATCTTTAACTGCCTGTTCAATTGCCTCTTTTTCAGCTTTTTCATCAGTCTGAACTTTTTTAGCAACCTCTACAGCGTCAGCAATCACCTTTTTATCATCATCAGTAATCTTGTCCTTGAACTCAGTCGGCATTTTTTCCGCCTGATAGATAGCATTTTCTAGCTCATTTCGCGCCTCAATCGCTTCACGTTTTTTCTTGTCTTCGTCAGCGTTAAGCTCGGCTTCTTTTTGAGCTTTTTCAATATCATCTTTTGACAGATTACCGCTATTGGTAATGGTAATACTCTGCTCTTTACCGGTACCCTTGTCTTTTGCTGTAACATTCAAGATACCGTTGGCGTCAATATTAAACGTCACCTCAATCTGCGGAACGCCACGCCTTGCCGGTGCGATACCGTCTAGGATAAAGCGCCCCAAAGACTTGTTGTCATTGGCCATTTCACGCTCACCTTGAGTGACATGAATCTCAACTTGCGGCTGATTGTCTGCTGCTGTTGAAAATACTTGAGATTTGCTTGCGGGGATAGTGGTGTTTCGCTCTATTAATTTGGTAGATACGCCACCCATCGTTTCTATGCCTAATGATAATGGCGTAACGTCAAGCAGTAGAACGTCTTTGACATCACCAGCTAGCACTCCACCTTGGATAGCTGCTCCAACAGCCACCACTTCATCAGGATTAACACCCTTTAATGGATCTTTGCCAAAAATCTTTTTAACTTTCTCTACCACTGCTGGCATACGAGTTTGACCACCAACCAAGATAATCTCATCAATATCAGCTGGTTTTAGCTTGGCGTCTTTTAGCGCTTTTTCTATCGGATCAGCTAAACGATCTACTAAATCGCTAGTAAGTTCCTCTAGTTTTGCCCGTGTCAATTTATACTCAAAGTGTTTTGGACCATCAGCATCTGCCGTAATAAATGGTAAATTGATATCAGCCTCACTCGTTGAAGACAACTCTTTTTTAGCCTTTTCTGCTTCGTCTTTTAGGCGTTGCAATGCAGCTTTATCACCTTTTAGGTCAATACCTTGCTCATTTTTGAACACATCGATAAAATGATTGACAATTCGGTTATCGAAATCCTCGCCGCCTAGATGGGTGTCGCCATGAGTTGATTTAACTTCAAAGACACCGTCCCCTATCTCGAGTACCGAAACGTCAAATGTTCCACCACCAAGGTCAAACACAACGATTTGTTCATCTTTTTTACTGTCAAGGCCATAAGCTAACGCTGCCGCTGTAGGTTCATTAATAATACGCTTAACTTCAAGCCCGGCAATTTTACCAGCATCTTTTGTAGCCTGACGCTGTGAATCGTCAAAATAAGCTGGCACCGTGATGACTGCTTCTGTCACCTCTTCACCCAGATAAGCCTCGGCATCAGCCTTGATCTTACCTAGAGTAAATGCACTTATCTCCTCTGGTGTATAGTCTTTGCCGTCTAGTTTGACAGATAGACCATTGCCTTTTTTGTTAATCTCAAAAGGTACGATATCTATATCTTTTTGCACCTCTTTGTCGCTATATTTGCGACCGATTAACCGTTTTACACCATAAATAGTGTTTTTCGCATTGGTAACTCGTTGACGCTGAGCAATCTGCCCAACTAAACGATCACCTTTTTTTGTAACCGCCACCACACTTGGAGTGGTGCGATTCCCCTCGGCATTGGCAATCACCTCTGGCTTTCCCGCTACCATATAAGCAAAAGCTGAGTTAGTCGTACCAAGGTCAATTCCTATAATCTTCCCCATAATATTCATTCCCCTTTCATTAAATAATAGTTTATGGTTATATATCTATATTAGCACTCAATGTGTTAGATTGCTAATATTTTCATTATAAAGCAATTAGCACTCGCATGTCAAGAGTGCTA
>CAZUSB010000030.1:0-4195 GCA_964622895.1 uncultured Candidatus Saccharibacteria bacterium
TCTCTACGATATCTTGCAAGACAAATGTCTGCCCGGGCAGGTCGTAATAATCAGCTAGTTGTTGCCCGATGGCGTCAAAATCCGGTTTTTCACCCGTGAGAGGAATTGTCAGGAAACTATCCGCAGGCATCGCTTCTATCTCCATACCACCATTTTTATTGGCGGTAAATTGGATTATTTCGTCGTCACGATTGATAGTGATAGCCAAATAAAGTTCCTGGGCAATCGTCAGTGCCGGTTCAAGCAAAAGATTAGTCGGTAAATAACCTTTGATTTCAGTCTGCAAGATTTGCGTTGTGTATTTGTTAAACTCCGCCAGGTTTTTGGCGATTTTGACGCCACCGAGCTTACCACGCCCACCAACCGGGACTTGAGATTTAATCACTACTGGATAGGATTCGGGCTGATTTCCGGCGGTGTACAAAATTCCAGTATCAACAGGAATGCCGTTTTGCTTCATCAACCCCTTGGCCTCGTATTCTAGCAAGATCATGTTATCTATTATATAATAGATAACACTATGTCAAAAATAAGACAGACGATTTCCCAGATTCAGCTAGATGAAAGGCGTGATAAAAAGGCAATTTTTGACGATATTGCCCAGATTTTGACCGAAAATGGTTACCGCATTTACGAGACCGACAGTCAGCGTCCGTGGGGTGGTTTTATTCGCCTTGACAACGATGACGCCGACAAATTTGTGGCTGATTTTTATGATGATTTAGATATAAATGACGCACGTTTAGGCAATCCAGATTTGCCGTTGAGTCCAAAAATATTAGTGATAGCGCCACGGCAGCGAATTAGTTGGCAGTATCATTTTCGGCGAGCCGAGCGCTGGAAGTTTTTAAATGAAGGATTTTATCATCGCAGTCATGATGACAGAGAAGGGCTCAAAGTTTCTGCTAAGCCAGGAGATGAGATACAACTAGAAACTGGCGAGCGTCACCGAGGTGTCGGTCACTCTAAAAAACACACACTGGTGGCGGAAATTTGGCAACATACCGACCCGACACAAGAGTCCGAAGAGAGTGATATCGTCCGCCTGCAAGACGATTATAATCGTGAAATGTGGTACGATAAGGATATGATTACAGTGATTATTGCCGGAGGGTCAGGCACGAGATTGTGGCCGCTTTCTACTAGTGACAAACCAAAGCATTTATTAAAACTAACGGGCGAGCGAACGATGGTTCAACAGGCCTACGACCGAGCAAAAGAACTAGGAAAGACTGTTTATGTTGTGACTGAGCAGAGTCACGCCGATTTAGTCAAAGAACAACTGCCAGAATTACCCGAAGATGCATTTTTGATAGAGCCGGGCAGGCGCGGAACGGCACATTGTATCTTGTTGGCGCTTGATTATATTGCAAAACGACATGATCACGATGAGCCGATTGCGTTCATTCATTCCGATCATACCATTCGTGACATAGAAGGTTTCAAGCGTTCATTTGGTTTGGCGGGGGCAGTATCTAGTGAGCGTCAAGAGATTACGCTGATTGGCATAGAGCCGACATTTCCGTCCGTCGGATTTGGTTATATTGAGCGAGATGGCAGTATTAACGAGCTAAATGGTGTTTATAAAGTTGAGAGTTTCAAGGAAAAACCAGATTACGAGACCGCCAAAAAATTTATAGAATCTGGCAAATATTTCTGGAATTGTGGCTATTTCGTTGGCTCGGTCAATACATTTCAAAAAGAAATCAAAAAAAGCGCCCCAACTCTACAAAAAAGTCTGGAAAAATTAGAAAAAGCGGGCGAACCTGGCAGTGAAAAGTACAAAAAAGCCTATTTAGACCTAGATAATCAAGTGATTGACATCGCCTTGATAGAAAAAACCAAAGACTTGGCGATGGTGATAGCACGATTTGACTGGGTGGATGTCGGGTCGTTCAAAGACTTGCATGATACTATTACAAAAGATAGCGACGATAACTGCTACGAGGGTGAAAACATCCACACGATTGGTGTAGAAAATACTTATATTCGTAACGATGAAGACAAGCCGATAGCCGTGATTGGACTAAATAATATTGTGGTGGTAAATACGCCGGATGGGATTTTGGTTACGAGAAAAGATATTAGTGCACGAGTTGGCGAGATTGCCAAAAAAATTCAACAAACCGACAGTAAATAGGAGGAAAATAATGGCAAAAAAAGTACTAGCATTTGATCTTGATGGTACATTGGCAGTGACAAAATCACCGCTGACAGATCGCATGGGTGAATTATTAACGAAATTGCTTGATCATTATGATCTTTGTGTAATTTCCGGTGGAGGATTTGAGCAATTTACTATTCAAGTGGTCAATCGACTAGAATCTAGCCCGATACAATTACGACGTCTGCATCTGATGCCAACATGTGGCACTCGTTATTATCGCTACAACGAGACAGGACGTGATTGGGATTTGCAATATTCTGAAGATTTAAAACCTTTAGAGAAAAAGCAGATTAAAGAGGCGTTAGAAGAAAGCGCTAAAGCACTTGGTTTTTGGGAGAAAAATCCAGCTGGTGAGATTATAGAAGATCGCTTGAGCCAGGTGACATTTTCGGCGCTCGGACAGCAAGCTAGTGCTGACGACAAACATGCTTGGGATCCAGATGGTTCAAAAAAACAGAAACTGCGTGATGCGGTTGCAGAAAAGTTACCAGCACTAGAAGTGCGAGTCGGCGGCACAACTTCAATTGACGTGACAAAGGCAAATATTGACAAAGCTCATGGTATGAGAAAATTGATAGACACACTAGATGTTAGTCGAGAAGAGATTCTGTTCTTTGGTGATCAACTGCAAGAAGGTGGAAACGACTATCCGGTCAAAGCAATGGGTATTGATTCAATTCAGGTAGATAGCTGGGAAGATACCGCCCGCTGCCTAGAGGCGATTTTATTTGTATCAAAATAGACCATAAAAAGAGTAAAGTTTAGTAAAAAAGGAGGAAAAATGGCACTATATAATATAGACGGAAAAGAAGAGTACAAACAGCGAGTATTAGACAGCGATAAGGTTGTCTTAGTGGACTTTTGGGCACAGTGGTGTCCGCCATGCGTTGCAATGGCTCCAACCCTTGAAACGGTTTCACAAGCTATGGACAAAACTGTAGATATCGTAAAGATAAACATTGAGCAATCCGCCGAAAATAATGCCCTAGCTGGCGAAGCTGGCGTGCGTGGTATACCAAATATGGTTATCTTTAAAAACGGCGAGGAAGTTGACCGAATCGTAGGACTTGTTCCGCAAGATACATTGATGGATGCGCTAACCAAAGCGGCTGCCTAGAAAAAAAGTTATTTCTTGCTATAAGCGTCAGCGACAATTTTGCGGATTTTGTTATCAAAGAGTGTGTCGGCGAATTTTTTAGATTTGCGGTGCATGGTTGCTGGTAAGAAGTCTATTTTTTGTGATTTTTTAATCGCTTCTATTAGAGCATCGGTCGTTTGCTCATGAAACAATATGCCTGTTTCGTTGTCCTGGACGATATCTAGCGCACCGCCTTTTGCGTAAGCAATAACGGGCAGGCCGGCAGCTAGGGCTTCAACGGCGGCGATACCGAAATCTTCTTCGTTTGGAAATAAAAATGCCTTGGCATAATGAGCGCGCTTGACTAACTCTTCGTCGCTGATACGACCAGTGAACTCAACAGTCGGGCCGGCAAGTTTTTTAAGTCGTTCGGTGTCAGGCCCTGTGCCAATAATCGTTAGTTTGAAACCAGCTTTGTTGGCCGCCTCTATCGCTAGATCAAAACGCTTATAAGGGACGTGTCTACCCCATAAAATATAACCTTCACGCTTGGTTTTTGGCGGCGGCGTCCAGCGACCGACGTCAACCGGTGGATGCACAACCAAGCTATTTCGCCTATAGTATTTTTTGATGCGGTCACGGGTAATCTCAGAATTAGCGATAAACACATCAACGCCATCGATAGATTGAAGGTCAACTTTTCGCATCATTTTGACGAACATCGGAATAACGGGTCGAATAAATGGCGTCAGTGGACCAAAATTAAATTCATTTTTAAACTCTTCGTAATGGCTCCAATAATAGCGAATCGGGGTGTGAATATAGGCAACATGAATTTGGTCGGGACGAGTTTTTTGAACCTGCTTTGCCTCGGCAGAACAGGAGCTGATAATAATGTCATAATCTGATAAGTCTAGTTTCCGAAAGGCATTTGGACGAAAAGTTGGCCA
>CAZUSB010000031.1:0-4100 GCA_964622895.1 uncultured Candidatus Saccharibacteria bacterium
CAAGCTTCGCAAGAAGCTAGGTCTCTAATTTTCGGTACGCCCCAGGAATAACATCCTGGGGCATTTTCTCTTCCTGCTTAGATACCTTGATGATATTTTGGTGTTGTATCTACAAACCGTTTTACGTCTTCGGCGATTTCTGGAGCCATTAGTCTAAAATGTTTTAATAGTTCATATGGAGCGCCTGATTCACCAAATCTATCATGTATTCCGATACGATAAACTGGGGTTGGCATACGTTCGGACAGGACTTCTGAGACTGCTCCGCCGAGTCCGCCAGCTCTTTGTGCTTCTTCGCCCGTTACCACTCTTCCAGTTCGCCTAGCGCTCTCTAAAATAACATCCTCATCCAGAGGTTTGATTGTTGGCACATGAACAACTTCGGCGTTCACACCCATTTCTGCTAAAAGCTCGGCAGCTTTTAAAAACTGATAGGTTAACATGCCGGTGCCGATCAAAGACACATCGTGCCCTTCTTTTAAGATATAAGCTTTTCCGATTTCAAATGGCGATTCTTCTGCGGAGAAAATTGGTGACTTCTCTCGTGCCAAACGTAGATATGCCGGTCGATCATCGCGCGCCAATGCCAGCGTCGCCTTTTCTGCCTCTAAGCTATCACCTGGCGCAATTACTACCATATTTGGCATAACCCTCATCATAGCAATGTCTTCTAGCATCTGGTGGGTCGCACCATCTGGTCCGACCGTCACTCCGGCGTGACTACCAACAATTTTTACCGGCTGATTATTTAAACTAGCCGTGGTTTTGATTTGTTCCCAATTTCTACCAGGACTGAACGCAGCGTAGCTTGTGGCAAAAGGAATCTTTCCAGCATGAGCCAGACCTGATGCGATGGTTGCTAGGTTTTGCTCTGCAATGCCGACTTGAATAAATCTATCCGGGTGAGCTTCTTTAAATAATGTCACCTGGGTACTGTCGGTCAGGTCAGCAGTTAATGCGACCACTCGCTCGTCTTCGTCGCCTGCTTTTTTCAACCCCCTACCAAAGCCAGCCCTGATTGGTTCACTTTTTAGATTTTCTTCATTTGAATAATCAACTAAATTATAGCTCATTGCCCTGCCCCCTCATTTGTTATTTTTCCGTCAAGTGTTCGTAGTTTTTCTAGAGCTTCTTTGGCTTGCTCTGGGTTAGGTGCGATGCCATGCCATCTATAATCAAATTCGGTAAAATCTATGCCTTTTCCAGGAATGGTATAAGCCAAAATAACGACCGGTTTATTGGTGATTGCTCGCGCCGTATTGAAAGCACTAACTAGTCCGGCTATATCGTGTCCGTCTTGCTCAATCACATGCCAACCAAATGATTCCCATTTTGCTCGCAAACTATCTAGTGGCATAACATCTTCGGTTGTGCCGTCAATCTGGATGTTGTTGCGATCTACAACTCCTACTAGGTGACCCAATTTATATTTTCCGGCAAACATAGCAGCTTCCCAGATATTGCCTTCGTCTAGTTCGCCGTCACCCATCATGACATAGACAGTACGATGCTTGGTGAGCGCTGAATCATCCAGATATTGCAGTGCATAAGCATAACCTGCAGCCTGAGATAAGCCACTACCAAGAGGTCCGCTGGTTGCTTCTATACCAGGTAATACTCCTCTTTCGGGATGCCCTTGTAAACGGCTCCCTAACTGCCTCAAGGTATCAAGCTCACTTTTGTCAAAATAACCCGTTTCAGCCATAGCAGCGTACTGAACCGGGACTGTATGACCGTTACTCAGATACAAAATGTCTCGTTCTGCCCAATCTGGTTCGCTTGGTCTATGTCGTAAAATCTCATAGTACAATACGGCAAATATATCGGCCATACCGAGCGGTCCAGCACTATGACCACTGCCGGCTTTTTCAAGCATAGAAATGATACTTTTTCTGATTTCGTTAGCTTTTTGTTCAATTTCTTCAATTGAATACTTTTTCTGCTCACCCATTAAAATATTCCTTTTTTATTAATTTCTTCAACCATTTTTTTATACGTAGCTGTTGGGTTTTCTGAATTAGAAATACCACCGCCAGAATTTAAGACATCAACAGTTCCTTGAGCAAGAGTGAAGGCATTGGCAACGCTAACACCACCATCCCAGCCAATCTCTACCTGCGGACTAATGGCGCGGACCAAACGTACTTTTTCTAATTGCATCAGGCTCGCCTTACCACCATAAAAACCTAAATCGCCACTAAATACCAAAACGTGGTCTGATTTTTCAATCAATGGCTTAACTGTCGATGGAACTGTAGTTTTAAGCAATGCAACCCCCGCTTTTATACCAGCTTGTTTGATTTTATCTAAAGAACCGAGCAAATCTCCGTCGGCTTCGGCATGAAAAGTAATCAGATTTGGCTTTAAGGCAATCAGTCGATCCACATATTCTTCTGGGCGCTGAACCATCGCATGGATATCCACTGTCCAATTTTCGGGCCAGTACATTTTTTCTGGAGGAGTCAAAAATGTTGGCGCAAAAACACCATCACTCGTGTCTATGTGTACCCGCTCAGCAAACGGTTTTAAGCGCTCAATAGCGGCCTTGTACTGATCGTCAGTTTCCACTGTAATGCACGGTGCGATAATTGCCATAATTAAAACTCATCCATCTGCGAAATTTGTCGCTTAAATCTTGTCGCCTTTGAAAATGGCGTGGCCAACCATGTTTCTATGACACCCTGCCAGGCTTCTGGGTTATCTTCGTATTCACGCGAAGGCAAGCATAAAATATTACTATTGGTTTCGTCTCGGGATATTTTTGCTTCATAAGCATCCCAAGCTATAGTCGCCCTTATACCTGCAAACCGATTGGCCGTCATCGCCAACCACTGACCGCTGCCAGATATCAAAATTCCACGCGCATCCTTTGACTCTGACCCAATAACTTTCAACGCCGTTAAATGAGCTATTTGTGCGTAGTCATTTTCGGTCTCTTGCTCGGTCGTACCGACCTCACGCACTTTATAATCACGCTTTGACAGATAAGCGAAAACTTTTTCCTTTAAATAATGGCCACGGCTGTCACTGCCCAAATATATAATCATAATATAAGTATAAGCGATTTACCCCTTGCGATGCAAGTCTCGGCCAATGTCTGCGACTAACTCAACTAAGCGATTACTATAACCCCATTCATTGTCATACCAAATCATAATTTTTGCTAAGTCTCCATCCACGACTTTTGTCAAAGATAAATCGACAACTGCCGAATGACTATTGCCGATAAAATCACTACTGACCAGTGGTTCGTCTGTCACTGCTACTATTCCCTGATAAAAAGGCTCGTCTGCAGCTTTCTTAAAAATATCGTTTAATTCTACTACTGTCACATCTCGTTCTAGTAAAACCGTCAAATCGCTCAACGACGCCGATGACGTCGGCACACGCACAGCTACTCCTTCAAACTTATCTTTATAATAGGGCAAGGTTTTTATAGTAGCGTCTATCGCACCAGTGTCTGTTGGCACTAAGTTTTTTGCTCCAGCCCGACTGTAACGCAAAGTTTCTCTTGGCGTATCCTGCAAAGGCTGGTCAGACGTATAGCTATGAATACTTGTAAGCATTGATTTTTTGACGCCAATTTCTTCATCTAGGATCGCTAAAATCGCCGCCACAGAGTTCGCTGTGCAACTAGCATTGCTGACTATTTCACTTGAAGATTCAATTTTGTCGTCATTGACGCCGATCATCAAAGTGTCTATTTCTGGGCTTTTAGTCGGCGCAGACAGGACAACACGCTTGGCGCCTGCCTCTATATGTCCTTTGGCATCTTTGTAATTAGTTAATTCTCCGGTGGATTCAAGGACTACTTCTACACCCAGCGCTTTCCATGGTAGTTTTTTTGGATCGGCCTGTGCTGAGATTTTGATGGCTTGATCGTCCACAATTAAAGTATCTCCAGACACTTTAACATTACCTGTGTAAGTACCGTAATTACTGTCGTACTTTAATAAATACGCAAGTGTTTCGGGAGAAGTCAAATCGTTGATTGCTACCACCTCTACGTCATTGCGCTCCTGCATAATCTTAAAGGCGTTTCGCCCGATCCGTCCGAAACCATTGATTGCTACTCTTGTTTTTCCCATATACTCTCCTTT
>CAZUSB010000032.1:0-4021 GCA_964622895.1 uncultured Candidatus Saccharibacteria bacterium
GCAAACTTTTATTTTGGTACACCCGACAGGATTTGAACCTATGACCTTCGGCTCCGCAAGCCGACGCTCTATCCAGCTGAGCTACGGGTGCAAACACTTAGTTTGATAATTAAATCGCCCTAAGTATCTATGAATAAATGTACATTCTTTGAAATTATCATTTCAAGAACCGAGTATTATTTTATCATGAAATACTATTTTTACCAAGTGAGATGAAGGTTGACTTTTTCGGTGATACTACTTACGCTAAATATATGGAAAATTACCCAAAATTTAATTATAGTGCTCCAAATCAACCCGAAAACACCGATCTACGTCAAGAAGAGGAAAGCCCAGAAGAAACAAAAAATAAAAAGAGATGGACTTGGTCTTTTTTAATTATCGCGATAGTTATCGTTATTACATTTATCGTTGGTGGATTGGTCGGTGTTATAAATGGACGCTCTACGGCTAGAACATACAACACTGCTACACAAAAATATTTAACTACACTTTCCACCAAGATTGAAAAATCAAAAACTGCCGAGGATATAGCCATAAATATCCGCGCCCAGACCCAACCAGAGCTCCCTAGGGCCTTTTTGGGTGGATTAAGTAGTACTTACCGACAAGCACAAGCTAATGCTATTTATATCAGCCAAACGATAACATCTATTTCACAAGATAACCAGCAGTATGTTAATCTCGCTAATCTCACCGATAAACTAACTACCCTGCAAACCGAATTTAACCAAAATATTGATATTTTATTAAAAAATAGTGGAGAAGTGGAACGAAAAAATCAGTTAATCAATATTGAACAAAACTGTTTTACTATAACCGATACCTTAAATACTTTTCGTGATGTACCTGATGTTGCAAAAAAATCGTTAACCGCATATGAAGAAAGTAAAACAAAAGTCTGTAATATAACAGAAAGCATAAAGGATGCTCATTCGCGTAAAGATAATACAAGGATAATAAATGGCTTAAAAATACTAGTGCCCGAGTATGAATTATCAAAAACGAATCTAGAAGAGTTGCAGGAAGTAGCCAAAGAAAATGTTACCAACAAAAAAGAATTACTATCTAAACTTGAGCAGTTAAAACGAAAAGTTTCAAATCTTTAGTTTATTGATAATTTTGTCTAGAAGATCTGGTTTGTATTCTTCCATTGGTAACCTTGCAGCTAATATATCTACGATCTGCTCGCCAGATTCAGTAGGGAAATAGACCGAAAGTGAAGGAGAGAAACGTTTTACTGGTATTAAAATTATTGAATTGTGTGAGCCTTCAGTCGCCAAACTAAAGTACTTATAATCCTGAAGGTTGTAAAGTTTGTCATTTATATAAATACCTTGATTAACACTAAGAGTGTATTTTATGTTATTTGCTGGACGGCGGGAGTAAATTATTAAGGAAAAGGCCATAACTGCTATCAAGACTGCAAACGTCCATGACTGGAGTAGAAAAATAGCTAGAGCCATTAAAACTAGTGTAATAATTCCAAATATTACATACCATGTTGTATTTTTATCACCTACATAATACTCTGGGGCTACCCAATCAACCGTCATTTTTATATCGTCTTCTTGCGAAAGTTCTTCGTTTTCAGGCAAATCTGTTACGCTGGTCGTGTCTGTTATAGCTTCATCAGCCTTAGAAATGGTAGCTAAAGGTTGAGACGGTGTAACTAACTGATTTAGTGACGGATGTAGTCCAGTTCCCGCTGGTGCCTCAGTACCATCACTATCTTTTGGCGCCCAATAATTACTCTGTCTTTGGTCATTGTCCATGATTTAAGTATATCATGATAATTATGCTTATATAAACTAAAACTGAATCTAATAGATTCAGTCTGTTTTGGCGGAGGAGGAGGGATTCGAACCCTCGCTACAGGTTGCCCCATACTACAGCTTTAGCAAAGCCGCCCCTTCAGCCTCTTGGGTACTCCTCCAGCAAATACTTTTTAAGTATAGCATACTTATAGACATTTTGACTGTTTTTTGCTATAAATAACATTAGGAGTAATTAAATTAATGACTTTTAAAAATACAATAAAAATTATCGGCATATTTATATTGACACTTACTATTATTGAGTTAGTCGTGCCATCTGTCGAGACGTTAGCTATTGTTGGTGGTTCTGTAGAACAGGGAGTACAATCCGCAAGAGGAAACGGCCAGCCATCAGAGTTATTTGGCGTGGACGGAATATTTACAACGGTTGCAAATACACTTCTATATATTGTAGGTGCACTTAGCGTCGTTATGATTATTTACGGCGGATTACGGTATGTTGTGTCTGGTGGAAATTCAAGTGCCGTGACAGCAGCAAAAAACACTATTTTATACGCAGTAGTTGGTCTTGTGGTATCAATCTTATCTTATGCAATCATTAACTTCTTGTTATCAACGCTCATGTCTTCTGGTGGGGGTGGCGGGGGAGCCGGCTGGTCAAATATGTAAAATCTCCTACCAAAAGGAGATTTTTTAATATTATTACCTGGCGGAGAGGGAGGGATTCGAACCCTCGGTACCGTTGCCGGCACGTCGGTTTTCAAGACCGATACCTTCAACCACTCGGTCACCTCTCCAGATACTGTCAGTGGTCTAGCAATAGTTATTTTAACAGATTACACACTATTGGTCTATGTCAAAAGGTTGTTTTAATATAACATGTGGTCTAATATCATTAAATCCAGCTTCATTTAAGGCTTTTATCGCTTCTCTCATTGTATTTCCTGTAGTATAAATATCATCAACCAAAACAATAGGTGTATCTCGTGATATAGTATTGTATATTTGGTTAAAATGAAAAACCCCAGCCGCCTTTTTTTGCCTATCCTGCAAATTCATCTTGTGTTGTGAATATTTTCTATTACCGACAAGAATATTTTTATATTTCGCTCGGCATAATTTAGCGTACTGTTTTGTAATTAATGCCATATGGTCATATCCTCGCTCTCGTTGATGAGATCTAGAGGTAGGTATAGTGGTGATTAATATATTATCCTCCTGAGGGAAAACACTGTGTAATAATAGTGCAAGATCTCTATAAGCTCTTTTTTGTCTTAAAAATTTGAAACCGTCCACTAACTCTTTGAGAGAGTTTTCTCTCAATGCTACATATTTAATTTTATATAGTTTATTGTCAATTACGGTTTCTATAAAATTGCCATCAAAATATATCTTTGTGTTGTAATTTATACATTTCTCGCATAGTAATCTTGGTGGTTTTTTGCATTGATAACAGTGGTGTGGAGCTAGTACGGACAATAGGGAATCAAGCATTGTAATTTTTACCTTTTAACTGTTTATACCTTGATTATAATACATTTTATAGTTATAATTAGGTAGACTATTTGTCAATAGTGCCTAGGAGAAAGTGGAGGATATCATGGCCCGAAAACAGAACAACGATTTATTAATAGAAGACGAACTTGAATCAGCATTTCTAAATGATGATGACCTACTGACTGATGAACCAGCAGGTATTTCTTTAGGTGATGATGCACCAGCTGAATGGAGCGAATCAGATGATGAGCTTCCAGGACAGCTTGCTGTAGATGTATACGAAACTGATGACAGTCTTGTCATTAAAGCCCGTACAGCTGGCGTAAACCGTGAAGAGTTAGACGTAAGCATTAGCGACGGTATTTTAACTATTAGCGGCACTTTGAGTAGTGGGGATGAGTCAGACGCAACTAAATGGCATATTCAAGAAGCTTATTGGGGAGAGTTTAGTCGTACTATAGCTCTACCTGTACAAGTAAAAGAAGATGGCGTTCAGGCTATTTTGAAAGATGGCGTTTTGACTGTACGATTTGAAAAAATCAAACAAGACAAGGCTGTAAAGATTCAGATTCAATAGTTTCGTCACTCTAAAACTACAATATAAAATACACCGGATAAACCGGTGTATTTTTGAGATATACCAACTAGGGCGGTTATTCCATCAAACCGCCAACAACAAAGTTAACTACAGCGTATGCTAATATAGCTATCACTAAACCAACAATAGAATACATAATAGTATTTTT
>CAZUSB010000033.1:0-3993 GCA_964622895.1 uncultured Candidatus Saccharibacteria bacterium
CTTGCTCGCCATTTTACTGCATTGGTGCTATCATTCATCTCGCTAGCTAAATCTGAAACCGCTATAAGGGCAGCCGCAGTAATCGCTACTGTATAGGGCGAAATCGCATATATCTCCTCCCATAAGTCATAACTCGGTTTTGGTAGTCCAGTTTGCCTATCAATATAATCTGCCAAAAAGTTAGCTCCAGGTGTAATCAAATCTTTATAAAATTCTTTTAGGATATTTTTATCTTTTTGCACTTCATAGTATTGAGCGAGCATAAATAAGGTTAAAGCCGTTTCGTCCTCCTGGATTGGCGGCGCAGAAATATCACCGTGTTTGTACGGATGCCAGCTACTGCCGATCGCACCATCTGGACGATATTTGTGCGAAAGATATCCATTAGGGTGTAAATTGCGTTTTGCAAATTGAAAATAACGATGCGGCTCGTCCCGATAGCCTAGACGAATAAGAGGCCACAAAACTAGAGAGGCATCTCTAGGCCAGCAATAAGCATAGGCGTCCCTAGAATAGTTAAGCATAGAGCTATCTGTACTCGCTATCACCGCGCCCTTATTGTCGGTGTGAGCTTTTATTATCATTAAGCTAACGATAAATTGATGTCGATGCTCTTTTGGGATGCGTTTAGCTACCTTTAGTGGAGTTTTTAGCCATTTTTGCCACCATTTTGCAGTGCCTGTCAGGCGAGCGGCGAAACCAGCTTCTTTGACCTGCTTGTTGATATAAAGAGCTTCGCGAATCGATCTACCAGCCGATATAGAATAGTTAAGTCTATCAGAACTAAGTGGCGCAAGATCAAGGCTAAAACGAATAGTAGAATCAACTCGACCATGTTCAACCAAACAAGGAGTTAACTCGCCATCATCGGCATCACGATAAGTCCCCTCTTTTCCTTCTATGCCAAAAACGCCAATTGCATACTGGTCAAATGATTTTCCTTGGTAATCTCCACTTACGACAAAAGCCCGTCTGCCACGATAGTGCAAAATCGCATTACTGTCTGGAAGATACTGCGCGGTGTCAGTGTTGCTGGCAGAGTCCCCTATCTTGAAGGCTTGTCGCATAAATAATTTAATATTACGAGCTTGATTGGTGGTATTTACCACATGAATATTACGCATAAAAGCACTGATATTAGCGTCAACAAAATCATCAAACTCTAGTATGATGCCGATTTTTTTATTTTTGGCCACCGTCCTTCCTATTAATGCGTCATGTGGATAGCTAAAATCAAAATGCCAATCGCCATTGTCTAACCAACTGATTTTGCCGTCTACATATATACCGATTTTGTGGCGTGTATCTTGACCGATGGTATGATTTTCAAACCCAACATAAGGATAGAAAAAATCGTGAACCATGCCGTACTGATTTAGCCCGACATTTAGCTCTCCATTGCTAAGGACAATGGGGCGACTCATCAATTTTCTCCGTAGTTATTTAATCGAGCGTTGACGTCTCTGATTGCGTTCATTAAGTATAAAAATGCGTCATAAGGCGAAGTGTGTGGGCTAAAATAATCATGTACACGTCCGTCTTCGTCTCCAGAGGTAAATAGATAATATAGATTATCCGAGGTTTGTAATTTCCGCCAATCGTCTTTTATTGATTCATCTGTAGAGGCCTGGACACGATCAGTCATTTCATAAATAGCCTGTCCTGCTTGGTGTTGCATACTATTTCCAAGCCACGCAGAAAGGTCGCGGTTTTTGTCTGCCCAGGACGTAGCGTCTGGGACATCTATCTCGTCAATTGGTGGATATTTTTCGGCTGCTTCGGTTACAGTTAAAAATCCATGACTAGGTAGCAAGCACCAGTCATCGACAAAATCTTCAAAAAACTTAAAAATCCCGGTTTCTTTCCAGTGGTGTTCGCCAAATGTTTCATAATCCATAAAAAGACTAAGTACATCGCGATTATTTAGCGCCTGATCTGCCCAGTCAGAATATTTACGTCCGGTTAGTGGAAAATCACGCCAAGTTGTATTGCTAAAACGAAACGCTACATCGTCAGATAGCTTGTAGTTGCGTAGTAGTAATGAAATGTTTGAGCCAGGCGCCTTGTAGACATAGTTTGGGCTGCGCCAATCAAGATTTTTCTCCCAGCCTTCGGCTAAGATTGCTTTAAAGCCTCGTTGGTTCGCCCAGTTTGCTAAGCTATTATTGTATGAGAGCTCGGTTCCCCTAAAGGCAGTTGGTGATACTCCGAATATTTCTTGCATTAGTGCGGTGTGTTTTATTACTTGCGCTTCAAATTCATCACGGTTATAAAAAAACGCTAACGAATGATAGTATGTTTCTGCGAGCAGTTCCACTCTTCCGGTTGCGACCATTTGTTTAAAGTCTTCTATAAGGTCTGGTGCCCAATTTAATGCTTGCTCTATAAATACTCCCGACAAACTATAGGATACTTTAAACTCTGGTTGTTTTTGCAGTAGTCTTAAAACGAGTTTATTCATTGGGCGATATGACTTTTCGGTCACTTTCAAGAAGATATCTTTGTTCGTGACGTCAAAATAATCATGATCGCGTGCTACTTCAAAAATAGAGTAAGGCTTTATGCGATATGGTTGATGAACCTGAAAGTATAATACTATATCTTTAGATTTGGGGCTCATTTTGACAACTCCTGGCGATAGTGGTCAATACAGACATCAGCTATATCACACCAAGATAAACGAGTATATTCTTCTTTTACGCCTTGTTGTAATTGTTGCTTAAGCTCGGGTCTGGTTGATACCTCTACTATTTGATGCGCCAACATATCTTCATCCCAGTAGTCGTAGCGTAAAACGCTATCTAATACCTCAGATACGCCTGATTGATTAGTTAAAATCAAAGCATTATTGTGATGAGCAGCCTCTAGTGCCGTTAGACCAAACGGTTCATTTACAGAACTCATAACAAAGACGTCAGATAGACTATAGGCGTCACGCCATCGTTTTCCTCGAACAAATCCAGTAAAGAAAACTTTGTCTGCAATCCCAAGGTCAGCAGATAGTCTGATTAATTCATTACGTTGTTCACCGTCGCCAACCAACAGGAATGCAATTTTTGGATTACCCTTTAGGGCTTTGGCAGCTGCTCGGACTAGAAATGCTAGACCTTTTTGCGCAGTAAATCTAGTTATTGTAGAAATAATAGTGTAACCATCTTGTTGTAAAGCTGTGAGATATTGATATGTCCCTTCATCATAGACATAACTGTCGTTCAAAGAATCAACATCTATCGCATTATAAACCACCTCAACTTTATCCGCCGGTATGCCATATTTTTCGACGATGATGTTCTTGGTATTTTGACTAACTGCAAAAATACGATCCGCCATCATTAGCCCATGATATTCTATCTCATGAATAACCGGATTTCCGCTATTGTCATTGCCTGCTCTGTCAAATTCGGTAGCGTGTACATGCACGATTAGCGGCTTACCTGATAATTCTTTTGCGCGCACTCCCGCCTCCATAGTCAGCCAGTCGTGTGCGTGTATGACGTCCGCGTCTTGCGTCAAAATTAGGCGCTCAATATAACGGATATAACGTTTTTGTAAAGCGCGGATTGTATTGTCTATGCCATCAACGTCATAGCCAAGAGAGCGTAGTTTTACCATAAAATCGGTGTCATAAGCTCCACTTCCAGCTGGTAGTTCATCCGGGGGTACTTCCGATGCGCCAAGAACTGACATAAAATCTATATCATTATGAACATGGGCACTATAGGGTACGACAAAATTAACACTAACTCCGCGTGTTGCTAATGCTTTTGCCATATAATAGCAAGCTACTCCTAGGCCTCCGCTATTGTGTGGCGGTAGCTCCCACCCTAGCATAAGTATTTTCATGTTATTTTATTGACCTTATACCCCTTACTTTCATACCTGATTATAAACCTTATGTTTAATATATACAATAGTTAATTCGTGATATTTATGCACAACTTCTCTTAAACGCATATTTCTGATACAATTATATAGCAACTTAGGGGCATAGTA
>CAZUSB010000034.1:0-3805 GCA_964622895.1 uncultured Candidatus Saccharibacteria bacterium
TAGGTAATGGCACTTCTGGAGCTGCGACCACCACAGCTGTGCCGGCTATGGTGCAGAATGGGGTAGCTATCTCAAAACTATCTACTGGCTACTATCACACGATTGCATTGATGTCTGACGGGAAAATGTTTGCATGGGGATATGGTTCTAGTGGACAAATGGGTAATGGCTCTACCGCGAATCGTACCTTTCCGATAGAAATAGATACTACGGGCACACCAATGGCAGGAAAAACTATTGTCGATGTTGTCTCTGGTGCCCATCACAACCTAGCACTTGATAGTACTGGTGCAGTCTATGCGTGGGGATTAGGAACATCAGGTCAAATAGGTGACGGGGCAAAAACGAATAGATCGAGGCCAGTATTAGTGGATATGACGGGCACACCCTTGGCTGGAAAGACTATTACTCAACTTGCAGCCAGTGAATTTAATAGCATGGCTCTAACGGATGAAGGAAAAGTTTATGTTTGGGGACGAGGGACGAACGGAGTACTAGGGAATGGTACTATCGTAGATATGGCAAATCCAAGACCGGTAGAAGTAGACACTACCGGTACTCCGATGGCAGGAAAAACTATTACGCAAATAACCCTGGGGGCGCTTACAAATGCCTATGCGCTAGATAGTTCAGGGCAGGTCTATTCATGGGGCTGTATATTTAATGGAGCACTAGGAGATGGGGTTAGTTCGAACACTACTACCACCTCAGTCTGCACTTCAGGCACAGCCACAAAACCAGTGACAGTCGCCGTGACAGGTACTCCAATGGACGGCCAGGTGATAACTGATATAAGTGCAGGTTATAGAAATGTATTAGCTCGGACTGCAGCTGGTGAAGTATATGCTTGGGGCTTAAATTCATCTGGGCAGATTGGCGATGGCACAACCACCTCCCGTACTAAGCCAGTTGCTGTAAATGTTCCGCCATTGCAAAAAATCATGACCAAATACACTTCTAGTGCAGGAGTGACAGAAGGGGGCGCGATGTATTCTTGGGGGGCTAATACCTATTACCAACAAACAAACGGTACTCAAGATTTAGTGAGTACACCCACTATGCGAGCCCCCTTTACGGCACGGGCGGTTGATCAGGTGTCGCTTGGAGCGTACACTATGATAGTCATGGATTATGGTCAAAATTTATATGGCTGGGGCCGTAATAATTACGGTAGCTTAGGTATAGCAAATACTGACACTCCCCAACAAACCTCGCGACCATTAACAAGTATACGATACGATAACACCTGGTAAGCGCCTCGGGTGTGATAAAATATATTTTATGACTAAATTATTAAACGGTCGCGATTTAGCTGGTTTCATAAAAGTGCGTCAAGCACAACAAGTTCGGGCTCTGCACCAAAAAGACGGCACCTTACCATTGCTAAAGATTTTTGTTAACAGGCGAGACCCTGTTATAGAAACGTACGTGCGCCTCAAGCAGGCTTATGGTGATGACATAGGAGTTGAGGTTGACATAGACAATATCTATGACGCAGATAAACTTAAAGATGCCATAAAAGCCGCAAACCAAAACGAAGCAGTGCACGGCATAATTGTTCAACTGCCATTAGATTCGGCCACCGATACAGATGCAGTACTCAGTCTAATAGATCCGGGTAAGGACGTGGACGGATTGTCTGGTTTGGGAAAGTTTGACTCTGCAACCGCAGTGGCTATCAACTGGCTACTGACCGGCTATAATATTGACCTAAAAAATAAAGACATTGCTATAGTCGGAGCGGGTAGGCTAGTTGGCGCACCTCTTTATAAAATGTGGAAAAATTCTGGTTTAAATCCCGAGCTATTTGATAAAAATACCGAAAATATCCCAGATAAACTAAAAGAAAAAGACATAATTGTGTCAGGAGTCGGAAAGCCAGGACTTATCACGTCAGAAATGCTTAAAAAAGGAGCGGTGATTGTAGACGCTGGCACCACTTCCGAAGGGGGAGCAATTTATGGCGACGTTGCAGACGATGTTTACCAGAGAGATGATATCACTATTACTCCAAAAAAGGGTGGGGTAGGACCTCTAACTGTCGCTGCGCTATTTGATCACGTCATTATTAGTGCGAGCGTCTCAAAAAAGTAAAAACACAAACCGCGAGATTATTTGCCCAGAACTTCTTTGATTCGAGCAACCACTTGGCTCGGAGTTAGATTTGCCTTGACTATATAACTATGAATATTGAGAGAGGCGAGTTCTTTTGGAGACTCTTCTTCGCCGAGGTTAGTCAAGATAATAACTGGTATATTTTTACTAGATTCATCTGCGCGGATTTTTCTGAGCGCCTCTGCTCCTCCCATGACGGGCATTTGTAAATCAAGTAAGATAATGTCTGGGTTAAATTCTTTGACAAGTGCGACACCATCTTCACCATTTGTAGCGAGTTGAACATCAAAATCTTCGTTTTCAAACTTCATCCGATACATCTGGCTGATAACAGCATTATCTTCTATTAGTGCTATTTTGGTCATATATTTATAGTAGCATATTTAGCGCGTAAATGTCTGGATGAAAACAATAATCAACCATATCACTAGCAGAACAACACCAATGGTGATAGCGATCGGCCGAATGCGTTTTTTGTTTTCGTGCCACCACTGCTTGGGCTTGGATCGATTAACCGCCTCAACGCGTGTTACGGAGGGTAGTTTTTTAGCAGCATTAGCACCAGTGTAAGATTTATTGCGTTTTTTAGATTTCTTTGCCATATAGATATTGTACTTGTTTTAGCATTTATAGGCAAAACAAAAACCCCACTATGAGAAGTGGGGTTTTGCTGAAGTCTAAACTTCACCTGAAAGTGAGCGGTCAGACTCTAGTTTAGGGCGCGTCGGCTAGCTATATAATAACTAGTGCTTGCGATTAAGACGCCTAGACCAGCTAAGCTCGCGAGTACATCGCTTATACCAGTCCTTGGGAGCTCCGTAGGAGTTGTAGGAGTGGTCGGAGTTGTAGGTGGTGTAACCGGTGGAGTCACAGGTGGCTCAACGGGCGGAGTAGGGGTTTTTGGAACCTCTACTGTTGCATCGTCACAGTCGTCTGGACTACCGGGGATTGTTGGAGTATCTACACAAGCTGTGTTCTTGATATTTCCTTCGGCCTCCTTGGTTACCTCTGCCTTGATGTTAAAGGTCTCGCTTTGACCAACTTTTAGGCTACTGATCGTGTATGTCCACTGATTATCTGTAATCGTACCTTTGTCAGCGGAGATAAACTTGACGTTAGTAGGTGCTTTGTCGGTGACTTTAGCATCTTTTAGGTCGGTTTCACCAGTATTGGTGACCTTTACTTGGTAAGTAAAAGGCTTGCCAACTTCAACTTTATCGTGTTCTTTGCCGTTAACTGTTTTTTCAATTTTAATGGCAGGGGTTTTTTCCTTTACAACTTCAAATTCTTTTTTACAGCTCACGCTAGTGACAGTTTTGTCACTACCTTTAACTGTTGCAGTTACAAATGACTCTACCGTGTATTTACCGACATTTTTGTTGGTAAACTCTTGGTTAGTGCCCCGATATACTTCTTTACCATTTGCGTCTTTCACGACATAGGTAATGTTCTTAAACACTGCGTTTTTGACTGTGTACTTTGTATCAAATTTGAACTTGGTACGTTCAAGTTTGGTGACAGTCAATGCATCACAAGTGACAATCGCTTCCGGCTCTGGCGGACATTCTTTATTTACGGTTACCGTAGCAGTATCGCGCTTGGTACCGTTTTCAGTGTTTGCAAACGCATTATTTATAAACTGATTGTTGCCACACTTTAAAGCTTTTTCGTCAATTTTTGCTTTAAATTT
>CAZUSB010000035.1:0-3496 GCA_964622895.1 uncultured Candidatus Saccharibacteria bacterium
AGTTGATGAACTGGGCGGCCTGTTTTTTTGCGTAATAATAACTTGGCCGATTGTTCACGTAATTTTGTGGCACGGTCGGACTCACCGATCTTATCAAGTGCGTCTGCTAGGATGTTGAGGCTTTGAGGGGTTGGTTCAAGGCGAACCGCCTGCTCCAAGGCATCGATCATTTTATTGTTGTCGCCTAGTTTTTCTTGAACTTTTGCATAAGCGATATATCGCGCGGGAAGCTCATTATCTATTGCTAAAGCCTGTTCAAAGGCCAGTGCGGCTTTGTCGTAGACTTCTGTCTCAAAATATATCAAGCCAACATTGTGCAAGCTACTGGCGCTTGGCTCTAGACTTTGAGCGATTTCAAAACACTCAATCGCTTCTTTATAGTTGTCTTGCTTGGCGTACAAAATACCTAGCCTGTTATAGGCGCTGGCATTTCGCTTGTCTACACGCAAGATTGTCAGTAATGCTTTTTCTGCTCGTAAGTATTTTTTGTCTTTTAGCGAGTCTTGGGCAATTTTCCATAACTCATTTAACTTGTCTGACAAACGAATTGGCAATTCATCTACAGTTACTTCTTCGCTTTTGCTATAAAATAATACGCCTACGCCGATTAAGATCAAAAATAATAGTCCAACCATATTTTTCTATTATACCACTAACTGTGCATCAGACTAAATGATAGAGCATAGCGATACTGACATTATGGTTAGAGATGATATCTTTTCTGGCTGCAACTGCACTATCTAGATAGCCTAATTGCTTTTTGTCAGCAGTTTTGATAGAAGCTTTTAATATTTTAATGAGAGAATCCAGCACCAAAATAGCTTCAGGTCGAGTTTTTTTCAGCTGGTTGATTAAAACTATTTTTTGATAAATCGTACCCGTTAGTAAGATCTTTGCTTGAGCGATTGTGTCAGAGTACTGTTTAATGTCCTCGGGGTTTTCTAGTAGCGCATTTAATGCGACCGGATTTCCATTGGCGATAAAAATTATTTGTTTTTTTAAAGTAGCGTCTACGGTATCCGGTAATAATTGGACTATTTGACTATCTTTTAATGGTTTGATATTTAAGTTTTGCGCACGAGATAATACAGTTGGAATCAATGAGTGTCGATTTTTGACTAATAATATAAAATACGTGGTCGGATTTGGCTCCTCTAGTGCCTTTAAAAAGGCATTTTGCGCTTGGGCGGTCATACTGTCTGCCATATAGATGATGTATATACGACCTTTTTCTTGCTGGGTGCGGGTTCGACCGATTAATTGTCGGATTTGCGTGATTGTAACCTTACCAATTTCGGTATCAATTTTGTCGTCTTTGATTGGATAGATAATCTCGTAGGTTTTGTCTGTCGACTGGGCAATATGCTGAGCAATTAGTTCGCCCCACTGGTAGTCTGGCGCAGATAGTATAAGGGCGTGCGGTAGGTTGGCGATAACCTGCTCTACCGACAACTCGTTTGCCTCGCCAATGACCAATTTAGGCATAAAAACTTTCTGGGATTGGGGATTTAAATGTTAGCCTTTCTCCGCCGGGGATAGTAATCTCAAGCTCGCTAGCGTGCAGATACATCCGGTTGTCGGGCTTGCCATAGACTAGATCACCCTTGATTGGAGCGTTTAGATACTGCGCATGAACTCTAAGCTGGTGCGTTCGGCCAGTAATGGGACGAAATTCTACACTTGCTTGCCCGCTAGGTAATACTTCTAGTAGTTTATAATGTGTAACTGCAGGCTTTCCTTGTGCATCAACTCTAAAGGTACTAGGGTTGTTCATGTTTCTACCGATCGGTAAATCTATCACTGCTTCTTTTTCCTTTGGTACGTTTTGTAATATTGCGTGATAAGTTTTTTTAGCTTTTCTGTCGGAAAATTGTCGTCGCAAAAATTTGGCACTGTCAGCGTTCTTTGCGCAAATGATCACACCACTGGTCGCCCTGTCTAGCCTATGAACGATTCCCGGGCGCTCTTCGGATAAATCGTCAGCATAAAAACGGCTGATAAACTCGGCCACCGTAAACTCGTCGTTTAGCGCCCCTTTTGAGTGGGTCAAGACACCCTCAGGTTTGTCTATAACGATGACATTATCATCTTCATATATAACCGGCAAGGTTTTTGAAGAATTATCGGCTTTTTTAGGCAAAGTCAGTACGATATCTTGGCCGGGACGAACTAATTTCTTTGCTATCAGGACGTGTTTACTATCAATCGATACATAGCCTTCTTTTATATACTTTTGAATTGTGGCACGTGTAAATTCTGGATATTTGCTCACCAAATAATGATCTAATCGTTGCTTTTCACTGTAATTTTGAGCTAGATATACGGTCTTTGCTTTATACGGCATACCATAAGTGTGATTATCATCTTTGGGATTGGCGATAACTTCTATCTCTACACCTGGGTGGGCGATAGCAATCGTTTCTTTGATAGCGGTCTGCTCATCTTGGATATAATCATCAAAAAGGATATAAAAATTTATATTTTTAAAGACAAAACTAGCAACAACAGAACGTGTAAGTTCAATTATTTGCAGACGACTAATATCACGAGGTACTTCAGTTGGTGTAGCGAGCTCAAATAATCGTAAAATATGCAAAACTTCACGTTGATTGATTTTTGCCATCTAATCTCGTGGCCTCAAACCAACCGCTTGTTGGACTTTGTGAAGTTGACGATTAGCAACTAGGCTAATTTCTTTTTCGGATTTTTCAAGTATCTCTAATATCTGCTCGTCAGAAATGTCGGCAACTTTTTGCTGAAAGTTAGTCAGAAAATCAGCAACTGCTGTTGCGACAACTTTTTTAAAATCGCCATAACGTTCGTTTCCCTGCCACTGATTGTTAACTTCGTGTTGAGGCGTATCAGTCATATAGGCTAATATCTGCAAAAGGCTAGAAATGCCGGGTTGATTTTCAAAATCGTAATTAATCGCGCCGACGCTATCGGTGGTGGCTGACATAATCTTTTTGTATGCCTGATCAGGGCTGTCTGTTAGTAGGATTTTTGATTTTTCGTCGGTAGAGCTCTTGCTCATCTTTTTACTAGGGTCTGTCAGGCTACGAATGCGTAGACCACTATCGCGCATCATAAATTTTGTCTGCTCGCTCGTTTGTGCCGGAATTGTTAAGATATCTCCAAACTTATTATTAAAACGTGTTGCGATGTCACGAGTAATTTCAAGATGCTGAAACTGATCTTCGCCAACTGGTACGTATTTTGCACTATAAAGTAAAATATCTGCCGCCATCAAGACCGGATAGTTAAAAAGCCCGACCGTTACAGCGTTTGTGTTTTGTGCAGATTTTTCCTTGTACTGGGTGGCGCGTGACAATTCGCCCATATAGGTAAAACAATCCAAAATCCAAGTTAGTTCGCTATGTGCTGGAATGTAACTTTGGCGATAGATGTATGTATTATATTCATCTGGATTTAATCCGGCCGCTATGAAATATTTTAGATTGGTCAATGTGTTTTGAAAAAGCGAGTCGTGATCTAT
>CAZUSB010000036.1:0-3303 GCA_964622895.1 uncultured Candidatus Saccharibacteria bacterium
AATATGATGGAAGATAGCTTCTTGAAGTACTCTATGAGTGTGATTATTGATCGTGCTTTACCAGATGTACGTGATGGTCTTAAGCCAGTGCATCGACGCATATTGTTTTCTATGGGAGAACAAGGTCTCAGGCCCGGTTCAAAATTTTCAAAATCAGCAAAAATTGTTGGTGACGTCATGGGTAAGTATCATCCACATGGTGACAGTGCAATTTACGATTCTATGGTACGACTAGCCCAAGACTGGGTGATGCGTTATCCGCTCGTCAATGGACAAGGTAACTTTGGTTCCATGGACGGCGACCCGGCCGCCGCCAGTCGTTACACAGAAGCGCGCCTAGGTAAACCGGGTAACGAACTGTTAGTAGACTTGGACAAAGACACTGTTGATTTTAGAGACAACTACGACGGATCAGAGCAAGAACCTTCAGTTTTGCCGGCAAAGTTACCAAACCTCCTATTAAATGGCCAAGTTGGTATCGCTGTCGGTATGGCTACAAACATACCTCCACACAATCTAGGAGAGCTAGTCGACGCGACTATTAAATTAATTGATGAGCCCGAAGTCAGTGTGGATGAGTTATTAAAAATAGTTAAAGGACCAGATTTTCCGACAGGAGCGATTGTTTATGGTGGTGAACCGATGCGCCGTGCTTATCAAACTGGTCGCGGTAGTGTGGTTATTCGTGCAGTTGCAGAAATTGAAGAAACAAAAAAAGGACGTAGCAGAATCGTCATTACCGAGATGCCTTATGGCGTCAACAAGGCCACTTTGATCGAACGAATTGCTGATCTTTATAAAGAAAAGAAAATTACTACCATCTCTGACCTACGTGATGAGTCGGCTAGGGGTAGCATTCGAGTAGTGATTGATCTTAAAAAAGATGCCTATCCAAAAAAAGTTCTCAACCAGCTATACAAAATGACAACACTACAGACTACTTTACACTATAATATGTTGGCGCTAATAGATGGAATACAACCGCGTATTTTAGGCCTCAGAGATATATTGACGGAATTCATCAAGCATCGCCAGGTTGTTGTTAGGCGACGAACCGAATACGAGCTCAGAACGGCCAAAGCTCGAGCTCATATTTTAGAGGGATACAAGATAGCTCTAGATAATATTGATGAAGTAGTCAAGATCATTCGGGGCAGCAAAACTGTAGAGATCGCCCAAGCAGAACTTGAAGCTAGATTTGGCTTAAGCGAAATACAAGCAAAATCTATCCTCAGTATGCAACTCCGTCGCTTGACTGGACTTGAGAGGCAGGCGATAGAGGACGAACTTAAACAACTACAAGAGTTAATTGCAAAATTAGAAGCGATTTTGGCTGATGAAAAAGAAATTCTTCATATTATCAAAGAAGAGTTGATTGAGATGAAAGAAAAATATGATGATCCGCGTAAAAGCCAGATCATTAATCACGAACTGGGCAAGTTCAGTGATGAAGAATTGGTGCCAGATGAGCAAAGTGTCATCTTGTTGACTCACGGTAACTATATAAAGCGTACACTAGCATCTGACTATCGTAAGCAAAATCGTGGTGGTAAGGGCAAGAGGGGTATGACGACCAAAGAAGAAGATGTAATTGAGCAACTTGTATCTGCCAGCACTCACGACTTCTTGCTATTTTTCACAAACAAGGGAAGGGTCTTTAGACTAAAAGCCTACGAAGTGCCAGCGGCTGGATTAAATGCCAAGGGCGTAGCGATTGTGAACCTGCTTCAGCTCCAACCAGAGGAGAAAATTACCGCAATCATAAAAAGCGACAAGAATACAAAGAGTGACGAAGGTTATTTGTTTATGACGACGGCAAAAGGTACTGTCAAGAAAACACCTTTTGCTGATTATGAAAATATTCGCACCAATGGGCTGATTACTATAAAACTAGACGACGGCGATGAGCTCCGCTGGATCAAAAAGACCAACGGAAAAAATGACATAGTTGTCTCTACTTCAGCTGGTCAGGCGATTCGTTTTAATGAAAATGACGTCCGTCCGATGGGACGAACTGCACGCGGAGTTCGTGGTATTCGTTTGCGACCAAATGATATGGTCGTCGGTACTGACATTGTGGACTCAAACGACGAAACTCTATTAGTAGTTAGTGAAGAGGGCTATGGAAAGATAACCAAAGTATCCAACTTCCCAGTTCATAAGCGAGGAGGCGTGGGCATCAAATCAGCTGTTATCTCCAAGAAGACCGGATCAATCGTGGCGGTCAAGACAACTGACGAAGAATCCTCAGAGGCAATTATGATTTCTACAAAAGGCCAGACTATTCGCATCGCTATGAAAGATGTGCCAACACTCGGACGAATTACTCAGGGTGTGCGGATTATGCGTCTCGGTGATGGTGATACAGTAGCGTCAATTGGTTTTGTGCCTGATAAAAACAACGAGGACGAAGAAGAAGGCTAAAAAAAAGGGGGCATCATGGAAAACACATATACATATATATTGGTCATAGCCGTAGCGTGGTTTGTCAGTCATTTAGTTAAAGCCATTATTGAAGTAGCTCAAAAAAAGCGACAAAATATATTCCAAGGATTTTTTGCGTCCGGTGGAATGCCTAGCGCTCATACAGCGACCGTCGTTTCGTTGGCTACTTTGATCGGATTAAATCTCGGCTTTGATAGTGCTACTTTTGTACTAGCCGCATTGTTCTCAGTCATTATTATGCATGATGCCATGCGCGTGCGTTGGTCAGCTGGAGAAAACAGTAAAGCTATTAACGAAATAATAAAGACAGAAAAGCTTTCATTAAAAAAAGTTAAAGTTAATCTGGGGCACACCAAGGCGCAAGTGCTGGCGGGGGCAGCTTTAGGAGTGCTATTGGGGGCTGTTGTCTTTATTACAACATAAAATGTAAAAAAAGTATTGACGCGATGCATACATGTGCTGTATGCTTGTTATTAGTCTGCTTGCGAGGAAAGCAAAACTCCAACCATAGTAACTAGCTACGGCTAAAGTGCTAAGCAACGGGTTGCATCAATGCAATGCAGCTTCGGAACTTTAACAATTTAGTTGTGCAAATATCATCGTCAGTTTATATTTTATGTTAAAAATAATTTGAGTCATTTGTATTTATGTTAAATACAATTATATGGAGAGTTTGATCCTGGCTCAGGATGAATGCTGGCGGCGTGCCTAACACATGCAAGTCGAGCGGTAACGGGTCTAGTTTACTAGATGCCGACGAGCGGCGGACGGCTGAGTAACGCGTAGGAATGTACCCCAAAGTGAGGAATAACTGCCCGAAAGGGTGGCTAATGCCGCATATGGTCTTCGGATTAAAGG
>CAZUSB010000037.1:0-3195 GCA_964622895.1 uncultured Candidatus Saccharibacteria bacterium
TATTTGCTTGATATTTGTTTTATCGTTACTTTATTATTAACTATCTTGTTAGTAGAGGTTTTTCTCCCGCCGTTATAAGTAACTTCAGACTCAATTTTTGAAGATACGCCATTTTTAAGAAAACTCGTTACCCCTTGTACTGGGCAAGTAACCTTAACAGTAACCTTGGGGTCTTGTAGTTTGGTACCTGAAATTGGCATTGCATCTATCAGGGTCTTTTCATTACATGGTGTAGACGCGCGATAACGAAAACGTTCCATGTAATCATTTGCCAAATTGCTCGCCTCTATGTCGCTTTTACCGTATAAACTAGCATCAAGCACCGACGTATAAAGCTGATAACCACTAATGACAAAAGCGGCGGCGATAAACAGCACTACCAGTAATTCAACTGAGAAAAATCCTAGGCTGTATTTTTTTGAGTCACTCATCGCCCATCGCTTATCTCTTCTGACCACCCTTCCCCTCCTTCCATGTGGACATAAAGTTTAAACTTTGTGCATGGATCCGAAACAGGGTTTGTGCAGAGAGCCCCGCTTGAAGTCAAGGGCTGAAAAACATACCTATCGTTGTTCTGGGGGGAGGGCTGACTGCTCCAAAAACTTTGCTCATTATTGATCGCCTTGACTGTATTTGGTGTCGATTGTCCAGGAGGTGTTAAAATATCAGAAGCTTTCGGGCAAGACTCTAGCTCGGCAACAGTACTATAAAACTCCTGTGTCGCGATAAAACGATTCTGCAAACATTGTGCGATCATATTCAAGTCTTCACGCCGCTCGCTATTTCGGCTGTTTACTTGGGCTTTTGTTAGTTGCATAGATGCCATCAAGAGCAACGTCGCGGATATCGCTAAGACGACTGCGATTTCTATCACTGTAAATCCCGGGTTGTGAGGTTTTTTAAACAATTTCAAGTGGCTCCTGTTCTAGTACTATGCCAAACATCTCATGTACTTTATGAATTATTTCATCTCTTGCCATAGCTAAATCATTAAATGATGTTGCAGATTCATTGATTAAAACTAGCGCATTTCCCTCGTTAACGCGTATGCCATGTAGCAATTGACCCTTGAGTCCAGCTTTTTCAATCAACCAGCCTGACGGTATTTTAAATTGACTATCTGCCATCTCGTAAGCAGGGGTATCTGGAAATTGTTTTCTGACTTCACCAAGCCGCCAACTATCAACAATGGTATTCTTGAAAAATGAACCAGTGTTGGGGGATTCTTTTGGGTCGGGTAGTTTGTTTTTTCTGATTTGCAATACTGTGTCGCGCACAATTTGTGCAGTAAACATAGTCACATTTTGCTCATCAAATATTTTCTGCAAGCCCTCGTAAAATGGCGGTTGAGGTAAGTTTTTCGATAGCCTAATTGTAATAGACAAAATGACAAATCGTCCGGACCATTCGCCACGAAAAATGCTATCTCGGTAGGAAAATTTACACTGTTCATGTGTTAGTGTGACGAATTTGTCTTCTGCTCTATCATATGCCTCTAGTGATTCAAAAACATCTGCTATTTCTTGGCCGTAAGCGCCAACGTTTTGCACTGGTGTTGCGCCAGCTGTGCCGGGTATACCCGACATAGCTTCTATCCCAGATAGCCCCATATCAATAGTTCGTTTCACGGTATCGTCCCAATTTTCACCGGCGCCGATTTTAATCAGGGAGCCACCCGAATTGTCTTCTAGTACATCAAAACCTGGTATACGAATCCGCACCACTATACCACCAAAGCCCTCATCACTAGCCAGTACATTACTGCCTCCGCCCAAAACCCATAGTGCGACTTGCTGTTTATTGGCATTTATACATATATTACGAACATCTTCAGGCTTATAAGCCTCTACCATAAAACGAGTTAATCCCCCTAGTCTCATCGTCAAATAATTTGCCAGTGGTATATTTGTGTGAACATCCATAAGCATAATTATACTACATACTTTTTAGCATATTAAGTTTTAAAACTTATACCTTAGTTAAAATAAAAACCTCCGACTAAACAAGGGAGATTTCTTGGAGGGCCAGGTGGGACTTGAACCCACGACACCCTGCTTAAGAGGCAGGTGCTCTAACCAGCTGAGCTACTGGCCCGTAAATAAGTTTTATTGATTTTAATTGGTACACCCGGCAAGATTCGAACTTGCGACACCTGGTTCCGAAGACCAGTGCTCTAATCCGCTGAGCTACGGGTGCAAACAAAACTTGCTAGCATATTATAACAAAAAAAATCTATCTTGACCATATCTAGCACATACTACATAATAAGGCTATGTTTAAAAAGTATAGCTCAGCTGGCTTTACTGTTGTAGAGGTGGCGGTTGTCATCCCAATTATGCTGGTGGTTATCGGAGCTTTTATAATGACGATCATTAATTTTACCGCGCAGGCCGTTGACGCTCGACATGGCAATGCTACGGCCACGAGAGTACAACAGGTATTAAATCGTATAGCTGATGATGTTGCGGGATCAGAAGGGTTTTTGGCAACTAATGACTTTACACCCGTCAGCCCTCAAGGATACAATGACTCAACAACCGCGTTTAACAACTCACCCAACACTCTAATCCTAAAAATGCCACTAACCAAAAAAAATCCACGTACTGCTCCAGCTGGTACCGACAACCTTGTCTATCGCGCCAATAGCCCCCTAGCTTGCAACAACGCCAATGTCGCAAGTAATAACCTAGCTACATATAATGTTGTTTATACGACAAGAACCACACCCTCACAGTCTAGTAGTATATGGCGAAGATCCATGATGCCTAGTGGCTACTCAGGAGTCTCGTATGCCTGTGGCGGTGCAGTATGGCAAAAACCAACTTGTAGCTATGGATACACAGGAACAAACTGCGCTGGAGGACAAGATGAGCTGAATGGTACCACAAACGGCCAGGTCTATTTAGATATAAAATATTATGAGAAGGATATAGAAATACCCTCCGCCGAGACAAACAGTGATGCTGTGGCATCTCGTCAACAAGCACTCAATCGCGCAACTAGCGTCAAGGTTACCCTAACTACCAACTCAGACCCACAGTACATCGCCTCCCGCATCTTACCTCTAAATTAGTTATTTTTAAAATTATTTCCTATTGCGCTAATGGATACATATGATATATAATTCATAACATAAGCGTAATTATATTATAAAGGAGAACAAATGCGCATAAACAACAACAAAGGTTTCACAAT
>CAZUSB010000038.1:0-3095 GCA_964622895.1 uncultured Candidatus Saccharibacteria bacterium
TGGTGCGCGGGGCGGGACTTGAACCCGCACGGGCGATTTGCCCAAGAGATTTTAAGTCTCTCGTGTCTACCAATTCCACCACCCGCGCGTATCAGTGGACTGCTCTTTTTAATTTTAGCATAAAATCACAAAATATCTGCTAGGTCATTAAAATAAACTGACTTGTTGTGCTTCTCTGTCTAGCAGCTCAATCTGGTCGCCGATAAATATCTTTCGACCAAAATAATCGCTGAGCCAAACACCATATAATCGTTCGTTGTTTTCTAGAATTAAGTATCTTCCTACAACTCCTTTTATTACACCTGAAACCGCTTGGTCATCCTTGAATGGTTTTATCGGCTCATTCGGATAGTCTCCGTCAAAAAACATTTCTAAATTGCTCGTAATAGTTTTATGGCCATAGCCCATTTCTTCTAGAAATGCCTTGAATTGATCGTGTTCTTTTTGAATATCAATAGCCTCCATAAGCACTGAGCTTTTGGTACTTTTCAATACGCTTTCCTTGAGATTTTGTGAGACAAGCTTTGCCTCTAGGTTGCGTGCGACCGTCGCATTTGGTGCCTCTGCCACTATCGTAAATAAAAGTGCACCTTGTTCATATAAACGTTTAAATCCACGCTTTGCCGAGGTAATCCCAGCTTTATAAATACCATTTCCAAATGAGGCGATATAAACCAAATGTGGTTGCTTGTTGAACTCTTCCTGATTAGCGGAGATGGTCGTTGTATTGTAAAAAGCGGGATTAAAACCGGTTTTATTGCGACAAGAAAAGCAGTCGTTATATTTTGTAGGAATCTGTTCGTGACCTTCACAGGGATGCATAGTGCTGGTTTTAATATCGCGCCAACCTGTGCAAAATTTTTCTTCAGGATCTTCTAGAGATATATTGATAGACCGGCCGAAGCTTAGGGGGAACTCGCTAAAATCGTTGTCTTCTTGCAAAATCAAAAAAGCCTCTTGGTCGGGCGTAACGGGTCTTGATGTGATAACTAATTCTGACATTAAAAATAAAGTGAAAATATAAACTGGAGGCACGTACGGGAGTCGAACCCGTCTACAAGGTTTTGCAGACCTCTGCGTAACCGCTCCGCCAACGCGCCATTCGGTACTATAATTTATTGTAGCATAGAAAAAGCCCCGTAAGATTGTCATGGCAAAAAAGCCTTAACAATTTTACGGGGTGCGCCCTAGAAGGGCAACTGGCATCGGCCAGTTTGTTTTTCAGGATTGTAGTAAATAACCAGTGTCTGGGGATTCGTAATCCCATCAGCCTCAGTTTTATCGATCACTGCTCGGGTTTCAATCTTGTATTCACCCTTGTAGTGATCTGGGTCCCCCGAAGGCCATGAACTGACACCTTCCACCAGGCATTGAATGTCAATTCTGTCCTGAGGTCTTTCAAAAATCGCTAGAGTCTTTTGGCTCTCTACTCGTCGCCCGCTAAAAATGACATAGTAGTGGACATTTTTGGTCGGATTGTAAGCATAGTAAAAACTCCTGACAATCCGACGAAGGGTCGGTCCCTGATCAATGACCATTTCAACAGTCATGTTTGCTCCTGTTCGGTTGTTGACTAGTTCCTAAAAAAACAACCCATGAGAATGAATCAAGGGTATAGTTCTATTATAGCAAATTTAGGCTAAAATGTCAACGCGTGTGTGCGGCATGTGCTAATCCTATTAATTAAAGTCTGCTATACTAAAAAGAGTTATGTTGTGATATGTAACCATGGGGGTATATTAGGTGGCAAATAATTTACAGAAAAACTGGACTCGGATCGGTAGGACTATTAATCAATCATGGCAAGGAGTTTTGGCGGTAATGAAGCGCCCAAAATACATCGCCCTTGCTATCATCATTGGTTTTTTGATATCTACGATAATTTATTTATCTATTAATTTTGGTTTTTATGGATCGCTACTCTTGTCGTCAATGAACCTAGTGGCGAAAATGACAGTACTCGGATCTATGCTCGGCGAGATGTTTACTAGCTATTTTACGACCACCACCGGAGTAGTGCTTTTAGTGTTAAGTATTTTACAGGGTATCGCCATGGCATTGGTTGTTTACAATCTGAAACAAAATCGTAAAGTTGAAACAAAAGTCATGGCCGGCAGTGGAATTGCGGCTGTCGCTATGGTTATAGGCCTAGGCTGTGTTCCCTGCGGCACATCTATATTGGTTCCAATTATGACTATCATCTTCGCCTCATCGGCACCGGCTCTTTTAAGCACCGCCAATCTGATTATTTTACTCTTGGCGATTTTATTGACGATTTATTCTATCTACACTGTCGGGCGGGTTTCATACACCAATTATCAACTTGAACTTTCAAAATCAAGCCAACTTAAAAAGGAGGAGCAAAAAAAATGAAGAGAAATAAAACCTTTCATAATGGAGGAATGGTAGCATGGATTGCACTAGGAATTGGAGCACTATTTATCGTATCGCTACTGGTATACAACGCCACTCACAAAGAACCTAATATACACACATCGAGTGAACCATGGAACAAGGCAATGACCGAAGGAAAAATGGATGCGCCCAACCGCATAGTAGAGTATACAGACTATTTTTGTCCATATTGTACATCTTTTTCTGAACAAACATTTAGTCAACGATTTCAGGATGAATTTATTAAAAATGGCAAGGTCCGCCTAGAAGCACGAGTGGTGGCGATCTTAGCGCAGAGTGGTTTCAGTCCAAACGCCGAGCAAGGCGCAGGTTCGGCTTATTGTGCAGCTGATCAAAATAAATTCTGGGAATATTCAGCAGACATAGTACCACGCATCAAAAAAGATTTCTTTGATAAAGGTATCGGCACAAAATCTGTAGCCGTACCAAAAGCCATAGAGAAACAGCCATTAAGCTATTTTGAAGAATCTGCCGTCAATGCAGAATTAGACGTGGACACATTTATGACTTGCATGAGTGAAAAGAAATATCAAAAAGAACTAGATGAAAATACCGCCAAAGCTAGTCGCTTAGGTGTCCGAGGGCTACCTCACATCGTCATAAACGACTACACCGCAAACGGCTTCCAAGGTGGATGGTCAAGCATAGAATCAATGATGTTGGCCGGCGGGGTTGAGTAA
>CAZUSB010000039.1:0-2892 GCA_964622895.1 uncultured Candidatus Saccharibacteria bacterium
ATAACGCTGACCGCACCAATAATAAAGAACATGACATTAGTAATATCTGTTATGACAGTGCCGACGTCCGATGGAGCAGTGCCCCCAGGATTAGCATTACCCATTCCGGACTCTATTTCTGACTTCATACTAGCTTGCACTTTAGTTGCGGGTTGATACAACACAAAACTAAGTGCCAGCACGCTAGCTACTGATATGCTTGTAATAATATTTTTGTAAACTTTTTTCATTATTCTCCTTTTCTTATGCCAACAATCTAATTACTATAAAGTTAACTATCGCGTAAGATAATATCGCCACAATCAGACCAATCACGGAAAACATCAAAGTATCCTTTGCAGATTTTATACCTGCTGGATTCCCTGCAGAAGTAACATATCTGATACCTGAATATATAATCATTACGACTGATAATGACCCGATCAAAAAGAATAGTACATTTGTGATATTTTTTACAATTCCTCCTACCGTATCTTTGGGTCCCGCACTTGCACAAACATCAGATGTAACTCCTGCAGGACACTGGTCAGCAATCACCAACGCATCAGCGGGGGAGTTAAATACTATTAAGCTCAGAATCCCTATCATTAATACTGTAATTATATTTCGTTTCATATTCATACTTTCCTTATGCCATATAACCTAATATTACACTAGTTATTGTAAATGCTAAAATTATTACAATCAGTCCAATAGCGGCATTAATCATAGTTTTTCGTGCTTTTTGCGCTCTTTCTGGGTTTCCCGATGACGTAATAAATCTAATACCGGCTGCTATAAACATAATCACCGCAACCGATCCGGCAATTGTATAGACTATGGTGGTTATAGATTTTATTATCTGCGCAACTGTGAGACCCTCTATTATTCCTGTATCGGCATTGGCAGTTCCTCCGGCTACTATCTCAAATAATTGATTGACTATAGCTATAGCTGCAATTGAGATTATTAATCCTACTACTGCGTTTGTAATTAAAGTTAAACCTTTTTGTGCTTTATCGGGACTACCGTTTGAAGTTAGGTATGTAAATCCTCCGTATAATATGTATGCTGTTGCAACATAGGCCATTAGCCTAACAGCAATCTCTACAACATTTAAGGCGATAGTCCAAACTATTTTACTTAAATCATTTTTTGTGTTTCCTGATGGGTTTAGTTCAATAGAGCAATCAGCTCCACTAGCTAGACCCCTATACCATGTTGGAAAACCCAAAAAATTAGCGTCACTATCGCAAGTGGATGCTGCTGATGCTGCTATGGCAGAGTGACTATGCATAATCCCCACAAATGATAATAGTCCCATGAATAACACAAAAAATACCATTAGTTTTAATCTCATAAACCGATACCACCTGGTATTATAAAGTTCAATGATGCCCACATGGCAGCAAAAGCTACAATCCCAATCACTGTATTGGTAATTATAGACATAGCTTTCTTTTTCTGTTCTGGGTTAGAACCAGAGGAACTATATAGAACTGATCCGTAAATAATCCCTCCGAGTGCAGCAATTGTAACTCCACCAGTCATAACTCCAACAACAATCTTTAAAATCTGCCATATAGCGCTTTGTTTGACGTCTTTTTCTGTACCGTCACTACTACAGTTAATAAAGGATGTTTCAACCCCTCCGCATTCAGTTGCAGTAGCGAAAGAAGGCGCTGAGAAGTAGATTATACCCGAAAATATTAACGCTCCACTTAATATAATTAGTGTAATTATTTTATACATTGTTTATTTTTCCTATTTTCATGTTACAAGAATATAATATTTCATCAGTTAATTCAAGTCAAACTTTTTCACATTACCATACCTGATATTTAGAGTAGCTTTTGATGATATAATACAGTTATGGCTATATATAAAATTCCTCAAGATGTAGAGGCAGAAGATAAACTCCTCGGCCCATTTACATTTAGGCAGTTTATTTATCTATTGATAGTCGCAGCATTTGTTTTTGTCGCGATTACCTTATGGCGCATACTACCTATACTTGCAGTTGTTCCTCTGCCAATAATTATATTCTTTTCGGCTCTTGCATTACCTCTACGAAAAGATCAGCCTATGGAGACTTACTTATCTGCCATTTTATCTTTTTATCTAAAACCTCGTACACGTATATGGGATCCTGACGGAGTTGAATCAAGAGTTGAAATAACTGCGCCTACAATCACTGAAGCTAGTTTAACAAAAGATATAACTGGGGAAGAAGCAGGACGTAGATTCGAATACCTAGCTCAAATTGTTGACTCAAAAGGTTGGGCTACACGAGGATCTATCGCTCAAGGTGGGATACACCCTGATCTCTCAAATAATCTTAATCCTGATATTTATTATGAATCACAAGATACGGTTGATATTTTAGATGATAATTATTCGGTAGGTGTTAATATTGATCAAAGATTAAACCAGAGTGCTACTCAGTATCGTCAAAATATAATGCAAAATATCTCTCAACCAATTCATCAAGAGGCTCCTGTGATAGAGACTACATATACTAATCAACCAGCTATTCCTCAAGCGCCCATGCAAACTAATTTTACGCCACCTCCTGTAACTGAAAACACAATAAATACCATCATAAATCCTTATCCTGTTTCTAATCAAGCGGTTATCACTCCATTAAGTGAGCCTATAGCGCCTACGATTGAACAAACATCACCTCAACCCACTGAAACCGCGGAACCCGTGAAAAAAACTGTGTCACCTGATATAATAGAACTTGCTACAAACGCACCAGAAGATCTGTCTATTGCTACTATTGCAAAACAAGCAAAAAGGTTAAGTAAAAAAGCAGAACGACTTGGTGAAGATGAAGTTATAATATCTTTAAGATAGGTGGGAAAAATAAAACGTGCCTCCAAATAATGTAAATCAAAATCCTCAGTTGCC
>CAZUSB010000040.1:0-2821 GCA_964622895.1 uncultured Candidatus Saccharibacteria bacterium
TTTAGATTCTTTTTCACCTATTGGCTTATATTTGCTAGTGCTGTTCGACACGGCAATGGTTGGCCCGCACTAAAAGGTGTGGTATCGGCACTACTTTTATGGCCACACGCATTTATCGCAAGAATCCGAGTGCAATCGGGGCGCAAAGTCAGTGTCAGTTATGTCCGCAGTATTATTCACTCTGGCCCTCTAAAAAATCAAACTGGGCTGATCAAATTCAAAAGAATGTTTCCATTTTTATAATCCTCGTGATTTGCACCTCCACCCTTTATCCTATACAATATAGCCATAACTACTAAAAAAAGGAGGAAGTTATATGAATCAAGGTAAAAAGACAAATAAAACTCTAATCGCAGTGTTAGTTGTGGTTGTGCTTCTTGCTGTTGGTGTATTTGCTTATATAGCAGTTCAAAACAATCAGCAGGATGTCGTAGAGACAGAGCAAGTAGAGGGTGTAGATTCTACTACTGGAGATGACGTTATCGTAGACGAAGAACAGGTAGTAGATCCCGAAACTGATAATGTTATAGGTGAGGGTGTTGTCGTCGAAGAACTTCCTGGAAGTGATGGCGCCGGCGAAACTCCATCTGAAGAATAAAAATTCGCTGTAGCTTTAATGAATATACCCCCAGGTGGGGGTATATTTTTTTGTAAGATTTTTACCAGAACAAGAACTTCTTTTTGGGCTTGACCGTTGGCTCCTCTGGCGCGGCTTCTTTTTCAAGCTCTTTTGCAAAATCCTCTGTGATGTCGGGTTTTGGTGCAGGGGGTTCAATCACGGTGTGTACGCGGGGGGTGATGACTTCGGGTGTTGGCTCAGCCATAGGTTCAACCAGCTCAGCTGATTCTACGACAACTTCCACCGTCGGTTCAGCCGGCTCAACCACCGATGCCACCTCTGGCGTCTCACCCTCTTCAGGCGCTGGCACGACAACAGCCGTCCTCTCTGGAACTGTTAATTTACGCTCAGCAAACAATCCCTCCTCGGACCTTTGCGGCAATTTTATTTCACCCCGCTGCGGTGACTGATCACTCATCATTTCCCTCCTCATTTATTCCCAAAATAATCAACGCATCTCGTAATATCTGCTGATTTGCCAGCTCGGCTGCTGTAGCTCTATCGCCTGTTTGTTTTATGTGGACATCGACTTTTGCGCGCAACCACAAAATATGCTCGGCTTCTTTTTCTGTATCTTCCGCCTTGTCGGCAATCGCTAATGACCGAGCGCCACCTTCTAGTTTTTTCAAGTAGCCTTTTTTAATCAGCCCATCTACATGCACTGCGACCGTAGAAACTGATTTGTAACCTAGAGCATTCATAATCTCCCGATAACTCGGACCATAACCATTTTCACCGATAAAATCAGCCACAAAATCATATAATTCTTGCTGTTTTTTGCTGGCGCGTCTGCTGGCGTCTAGATTTTTATCCATAAGCTTATTATACCACCTCAGCGGCTATTGTTTACGTAACGGAGTTTGTGGCGACCGTTTTTTTGCAAACTTCTACGACCCTTACGTTTATGCTCCAATAGAAGTTGCTCACGGTTATCTATGGACTCACTAATTAAAGGTACTTGTTCTTCCAGTATATATATGGCAATTTCGCCTAGTGCTCGATCGTGTTCAGTTAAATGACAGTTTGGCACCTTGTCAATGGACAGTATTAACGAATCTATGGCTATTTTAGGGTGTATATCAGGATTTATTGGACCCCTATCTAATAAATTACTATACACTTTATGCAGCGCTTTTTCGCCTAACACTGGCACTATACCTATACTTTTATGTAACTGTTCGTGCAATTGTCTATCCATAGGTACTATAAAAGCTTCGTTATTGCGTAGTTCGTAGCCAACTATACTACTCTCCCACTGCTTGCGATTATATAAAACATGGTGATTATCCTCATTATCTTGACGCTGTTTCTTCATGCACCCTGATCTCTTTTTCCATTAACTATTTTATTTTGCCCTATCAAAAATCCTGCTAATCCCCACCAAACTATACTGACTGTGTCGTCCACCCAAACTGGCAAGACTAGTCCGATTATCATCAGCCCAACGCCTGAGGTTAAAACCGCCAAGGCTAGCCAGTCGCCATTTTTAATCCAGACCCCCCATAGCAACCACAAAACTCCGAGCGATATCGCCAAGAAAATCGCTAGCCCTAACCATCCGAGTTCATGAGCGATAAATAGATATTGATTTTCAATAATAATCGGTTTTTCAGTTAGCAGGCTGGCCGATCCTGTAGAGCCAACCCCGGCTCCGACTGGCTGTCTGCTCATCAAGTCCATACCCTCTATCAGTGACTCCATATGACCATCATTAGAGTTGACCAACCCCGCTTCATTTGGATCTTCATGTAAAATTACCGTTGAGATAAAATGATTATCTTTCAGCAAAAACATTCCTGTAAACACTATCAAAAAACCAACCAAAAAGCCTATTGTATGTGTTTTTGTAATTTTATTACGATAATAAACTACCACGGCCAGCAGCCCTGCTATTGCTGCTGCACCCAGTGCGCTTCGGGAGTAGCTCGCCCATAGACAAATCAAGCTACCTATCAAAAATGCTACCAACCACCAAAGCTTACGCTTATCTTTTAGTAATTTTTTACGAAACACCAACATGTAGCTAGTAATTCCTGCTACGCTCATCACCATCATGGCGCCTAAAACATTTGGCCCCCGTAAAGTGCTATTTATTCGTATAAAGTCGTAATTTTCATCAACTGTTAAATACGGCGCTATATTGGTTTCTTTGTTGTAGCCAATATGTTTTAAGGCGTCGTGGGGCAAAACGAATACTTGCAA
>CAZUSB010000041.1:0-2689 GCA_964622895.1 uncultured Candidatus Saccharibacteria bacterium
TCACCGCTAACGCTGTATTTCCTGGAAGCGTCCACGGCGTGGTCGTCCAAGCGAGTAGACTAAAATCCTGTCCGACAACCTTGAACTTCACATAAACACTGGGGTCGGTCACCGTCTGATAAGCGTCATTGTCCATCGTAACTTCGTTTTTGCTGACAGGTGTAGCGAATTTGGTGTCGTACATCAGCACTTTTTCGCCTTCATAAATCTTACCAGCGTCATAAAGCTGCTTGAACGACCACCAAACACTTTCCATAAACTCTTTGTCCATGGTTTTATAAGCGCCCTTAAAATCAACCCAGCGGCCAACCCGGTCAATTACATCTTCCCAAGTTGCAGCGTTGGCGACCATGCTTTCACGAGCTTTGGTGATATAGGTTTCGAGTGAGATCGTCGGTAAAGGATTACCATCTTTATCGAGTACTTTTTCATCCGCGCACTTTGTTTCATCTGTTGAGGGATTATCCTTTTGAGCTGAGGACGACGCGATGATCTGCCTACGATCGGTGATGTTGAGCTGCTTTTCAACAAAGTTCTCAGCTGGCAAACCATGCGTATCCCAGCCCCAAACCCGCTCGACGCGCTTGCCTTTCATCGTCCAGTAGCGTGGCACGGCGTCTTTGACGATACTCGATAGCAGCGTACCATGATGTGGCACACCAGTAATAAACGGCGGCCCATCATAAAAAACATAAGCATTGTCAATGGAGCGGTTTTTGACTGATTTTTCAAAAGTTTTCTCCCGCTTCCAGCGCTCCGCCCAGTCTTTTTCGTATTCCAGTGCGCGCCTACGTGTTCCGTGTTTAAATTTCATCATATTCTCCTACTTATTGCTCTTTCTTCGATTGTCTTCACGACATATCATCTGACAGTTTTCACTCGTCGTCTTGCCTGTTTGGCTTTTTGTAGAACTCTTTGTGCCATGTGACCGACCTTTCTTTTTAATAACAAAAACTCTTTTTCGCTACTGGAATCCGCATCTTGCGGACGGTACCATCCAGTTTCGAAAAAGAGTTTCTTTTTTCGCACTTATTTTACGTTATGACGTTACGCTGCACGTTGGGGTCTAATCTTGTCTACTCCCCTTTTAGATAGCAAACAATTTCTTCCCAAAACTCGTGGTTGATAGCCACTCAAACGTTTCTATTCTCTATTTTATCATACCTAAAGAATTTTTGTGAACAGACTAATAGCCTTCTATCGCATAGCTCCAATCACCGAGCTTCTTTGAGTCTTTACGCGACACCACTCGTCGATTGGCGGGATCAATAATAATATCATCATTACTGTCTCGACGATAAATCGGACGGTAGACAGCCCAGGCGTGTGCATCTCGCTCACCAGTACGAACATTTGTCCTTCGGCTTCTTTCTAGCCCTATCTCTCCCGGCAAAACTCTACTATCTATTAACTCTTCAAGTATATGTGCAGCCAAAACTGATTGGTGGCGACATACCCCTACGCCTGCTTCAATATATTTACTTAACCCGACTAAACCATTGTTTTTTGAATATGGCGCACTGAGCTTGTTGGTCGCATCCAAATCATAGTGTAAAATTTTTGCTGTTTGATTTTCTACAATTTGTAAAATTTCAGAGACGGGTGCATCTTCACCCAGATTTTTAACTAGCGACATGACATTATTCACGGTCTCCCTTGTAGTAGAGTCTTGATGATCCACAACCAAAGCCTCTGACCATCTGGTCACATATACACCATTACGAAGATCTCTTGAGTTTCTGTCCAAAATTGGATGACCTCTAAATGTGTCGCCGTTAGACTCTGTATCCCCAGGCAAATAACCAGGAATTTTTGATTCGTGTGCAGCAACAGCAAAGTGCGTCGTAAAATCTGCTTGATAATCATGAATACTTCGTCGTTTTGGTGCAGACACAAGAGCATTTCCGCTTACCACTGTATCATTTGTCGGTTCTAGATTACCCATTACGACTCCGCTCTCTACCCCCTCTAAAGTAAATTGATCTCTAGAGGTGGTGGATTTATGGTCAAACCGGTCTTGTAGGTGACTTCTTCCTACAGTTATCTTCTCTCCAAACCTAATCCCCTTGTAGTGCCTGCCTTTCATGTGTTCTAGGCTGTCGGCATTTTCCATAAAATATTCGTCAACCAGCAAGTATGGCACATTATACTTATGATCAGAGGCTAAGATAAAAAATTCCTCTCCCCCCATGATTATGCCAGCCAATAATCTGGCATCTTTTAGACCAATAACTTCCTCAACCGTAGCCTCATCGCCAAGGGGAGCTTCATTACTAAAAGTAATCTGCTCAAAAGGTTTGAGCTTCTGTCTTTGCAAGACGCGAACCTCTTGATCAGTCGCTAACTCTGGTGTAGCTACTACTTCGGCAGGCTTAGTGGTGGTTAAGCTTTCCATATACTTATATTGTATCAGAAATACTTATGCTTGTCAATAGTGATGAGATGTCTATGTAGTGCGCTGGCGTTTTGCAATCTTACGCAAACAAATCCGCACCGTATTTGAATATCATCAACGCCAAAATTGCCACTATCACTATGGCCATCGTAAGGCGATCATAGTTTGATGATATGAACCTGATGGCAGATTTTTGTGATTTTTTAGATAGATAAAGATTGTCATGACGAATATTATACCGGGTCAATGCAAAAAACATAACCGTCATCGCGATATAAGTCACAAAACACCACG
>CAZUSB010000042.1:0-2374 GCA_964622895.1 uncultured Candidatus Saccharibacteria bacterium
AAGAAATTGTACCTACCATTATATCAGAATATGGTCAATAAGTCAATACAGACCGACGTCAGGTTAAAACCTCGAGTCAGGCTGACTTGCCGCGAAAACCCCTTGGGTCTGTCACTTCAGTGTCTGGGATTTGTTTAGCCGAAAACTTCTTTGGTGGCAATTTTCTGTTCATAGTAGACTCAACAGCCTGCTTGGTGTTTAGTTCACCTTTTTGAGTAGCAGAGTTAGCACGCCTTACAGCTGGTCGTGCCTTGGGGTCAGATGAAGTGCGAGGTGTATCAATCTCATTTATCACCGGAATAACTATTGGCATTCGCCTAGTCTGGTCATAAAGCAGGTACGCAACCTCATCTTTAATCTCCTTTTTAAGCTGGTCAAGATCTTTATTTTTGAAATCATAACCACGTGAAACTTTTTGCTTTAGATACAGACGTATCGTTGACATTAGCTCTTCACTGTCTCGCATATAGATAAATCCGCGACTAATAATATCGGGACTACCAATCACCCGACCAGTACTTTTTTGGATATTGATTACGACAACAAAAATCCCTTCGGTCGCCATATGCAAACGGTCCTTAAGAACGACTTCTGAGACTACCGAGCCTCCGTCGTCGTACATTATTCCACCCACTTCAATGCGCCCTATTTTTCCTGCCTTGTCTGGAGTAATTTCTATGATATCTCCTGAGTCACAGACAAAAATATCTTCTCTCTTCATGCCACACTGAAACTCTGCGATTTCGGCATTTTTGACTAACATATGAAACTCACCGTGAATTGGTAAATAATATTTTGGCTTTAAGGCATTGATTAATTTTACATGATCATCATGGTAAGCGTGTCCAGACAAGTGAATCGGACCAATCCCGAGGTCGGCCGTCTTGCCATTACGTATAACCAGGCTTCCCTCTCGCATCAGACTATCAACGGTACGTACGACGTATTTTTCGTTGCCAGGGATCGGGTTAGAGCTAAAGACAATAACGTCCGAACCCTTGATCTTGATGTGACGATGAGATCCATTGGCCATGCGAGAAAGTACGGCATTGAATTCGCCCTGAGAACCAGTAGCGATAATGGTGATCTTGTCGTCTGGTAGCTTAACGATATCTTCCATCTTCATGACAGTATCTTTTGGCACCTTAATAATGCCAGTTTTAATGGCCGCCTCAACGTTCTGTAGCATACTATAACCAGCAAAAGCGACTTTTCGGCCGTGCTTATGAGCTTCTTCTAAAATCAGCTGAATACGATAAAGTTGACTTGAAAAACTACTAATAATCAATCGACGATTGCTGTATTCATCCATAATCTGGCCCATATTTTTTTGAATATCATACTCTGTTACCTGATGAGTACCGTCGGTTTCACAGTTGGTAGACTCATTCATAAGTACCAAAAGACCTTCTTTTTGAGAAATCTCTACCATTCGTTCTAAGTCAAAACGTTTGCCATCTACAGGGTCCTCTTCAAAACGCCAGTCGCCAGTGTCAAGCAACACTCCAAGTGGCGTACGAATCACTACTGCAGCGGAATCTGGAATCGAGTGATTGACCCGAATTAGCTCAATAGAAAAATTATCGGTAATCCGCACATTTTCATGTTTTTCGGGAATTAACTCATGATAAACCGGCTTGTAAACTGAGTCGGAGTCTTCAATATTTTTCTGTAACATAGCGATGGTAAACTTGGTCGCATAAACTGGTGCGGGTATTTTTTCAATCAGATGGCGGAAAGCGCCGATATGATCAAGGTGTCCGTGCGTGATGACGACCGCTTTTATCTTGTGCTTATTTTTCTCTAGATAAGTGATGTCGGGGACAATATAGTTGATACCTGGGTAATCTCCGCCGGGAAATAACAGCCCCATATCAAGAACGATGATGTCGTTTTCGTACTCAATTGCCATCATATTTTTGCCAATACCCATTTCGCCTAGTCCGCCGATTGGAATAATCTTGAGGCTTGGACCATTATATTTTGGTTGCTTTTTTTGACCAGCGAGACTAAATTGCTTACCGCCATAGCCGTTATAAACCGACTTGTTGACTGGAATATCTATGACGTGCTGACTAGCGATAGCGTTGACGTTTTCTGATGTTCGTTTTTGCGCACGAAATACTTCGCCTTTGCGTGTTTTGGCGTTGTCTAGCGCCTTGATATTTGTACGTTTTGGTTGTGCCCTCTTAGGCCTTTTTGACATGTCGTCAGGCTTGGCTGGGGCGAGTCTTTGTTGACCCATTTTTTCTCCTTTTTATAAATTTTATAATAATTTCTATATAAATTAATTTTAACTTTAAATACAAGATGGGCTTTAGTCTTAAAAATCACTACCTGCCCTGCATTAGTAATAGTATTGTATCAATAAAGA
>CAZUSB010000043.1:0-1872 GCA_964622895.1 uncultured Candidatus Saccharibacteria bacterium
AGGAGCGATACCTAAGGAGATCCCGTTTTTTTATTTCTTCTTTTTCTTGTAGGCTCTATCCATATATAAGCACATGGTTTTTCATATTATAATTATACCTTAGGTATAAATTATTATAAAGAAATGAATAGACTATGTCAATAATATATACAATATAATTGACAATATATAATACGTTTGATATAATTTTAGTAGTACAAACGAAAGGAATTAGGGATGGACTTCATTAACATAATTATTGGGCTGAGGAAAAAGGCTAGCTTATCTCAGCAGGCTGTAGCTGATGCGATTGGTGTTGCTAGAACAACCTATATCAATCTGGAGTCTGGTAAGCGTTCACCAAACTTAGATGAGATAAATGCCCTGGCGGTATTTTATCAAGTTTCGCCAAACGACATTATAACTGGTGGTGTGTCCACTGTTAGTGAGCCGGTCCTTGCATACAAGTTTGATAATAAGGCTACAAAAGAAATTATCCCGCGTGATATAGATCCCCAAATAAATCCTGACAAACTGCGCGAGGTGTTGCTGTATGTGCTTGAAAAAGTAGGTGCCAAGCCAAACGTAGGAGAGACGGTTCTTTATAAGCTTTTGTATTTTATAGATTTTGATTACTATGAAAAGACAGGTAGGTCTATCACTGGCCTGACCTATGTACGTAATCATTTTGGTCCAACTCCAGCGCGGGATTTTGCTAGTGTAGTGGAAGGTATGAAGGCGAATGAAGAGGTAGAGGTTGTTGAGACAAAATATTTCAACAATACACAAAAAAAGTATTTGCCCAATCGCACTCCAGAGTTAGATGTATTGAGCGCAAGTGAAGTAAAACATATAGATGAGACGTTACTGCGCCTTGGTGATAAATCTGCAAAAGAATTATCTGAGTTATCACATTATGACACGCCGTGGCTAACAGCAGAAGAAGGTAGGCCCATTGCCTATAGGGGCGTGTTTTATCGTACTGCGTTGACCGCTGTCACGGAGCCAGAGGATGAACTTTGATTTTACATCTGAATTCAAAAGAGACGTAAAAAGACTCACTAAAAAATGGCGATCCATACCAAAAGATATTGAAGTGTCAAAGCGATACATATTGTCACTGTACGAACAACGAGCAGATGATATAGATATCTCAGTGTATCGACAAAACTTTTTTAATGGCAAAACAGCAACCATATTACACGCTACAGAACACTACGAAGTGGTCAAGATGCGTTTGGATGTTGCAGACTTAGGGCGTAGCGACAAAGTGCGCATTGTTTTTGTGTTGATTAAAACTGCCACAACTATTCGTTTTGTGGAAATTTATGCGAAGAATGAAAAAATGCGTGAAGACGTAGAACGGATCAAGAGGTATTTATAAAAATATTTTATGGAAATAGACCGAGGCGAGCTTCATGGCTGATGGTTAATAATTCGGCTATAGATGAGTTAGTAGCTCGATCTACTCTTTACTTTTCTTGCTAGATTTCTTTTCGGTAAACAATACTTTTGGTAGTACAATACCTAAAACAACTGTCACAAGCCAGATAAATACCGAGGCGGTGATCCATGTCAAAAAGCCATCTATTCGTAATCCTGAGGTGAAAATTGATGTTAGTAATAGTGAGGCAAAGGTGGTGATAAGCGCAATCAAGCTAGATAGGCTGGGAGCGTATTTTGATGTTAGTTTTGAAATGACCGGAGCTAGTAATATCTGAGCCAGCGAGAATATGAGAACGCTGACGAATATACCAAGCCCATCAACATGAAAATCTCTCAATAATAGTGCCGCCAGTAATATACCAATAAAATTTCCTGCTATAGTCAGGATGACTCGTTTCGTTGCTTTTTTCATAAAAACTCCTTATTTAATGTTTTAATTATGTCAAA